>NZ_JBEMBC010000028.1:0-31366 GCF_040274425.1 Carnobacterium sp. | reverse complement strand
ATAACCGTGCATTATTAAAAGGTGTGGTTTCACGTAAGAAACAAGTTGTGCCACAATTAACTGAAGCATTAACAAAATAATAATCAAAACAACATTCGTAACGAATACAGAGTTGCGAATGTTGTTTTTTTATAGTTAAGTAAATAAACACGATTAAAATAGTCGAATTGAATAATAGTAGATTCAAAACTCTATTAAAAGCATTTAATAGATAGTTAATCACCAAAGAAATGCTAACTGAGCTTAAAAGTGTCCAAAATCGACGTAAAAAGATAAGAAACAGGAAAACTACACTTTATAACTACTTTGTATAATATATATTATGTAAACTAGTAAAAATGATAAAAAGACACTTTTATTAAAGACAGCTATTTTTGTCTATTTCCTCTCTTTTTAGATTTGTCTTACTTTTTTATTAGATATATTGATTTTTATCTTTTTCTTTATTCTTTTTCTTCGTTTTGTGTGTTTATATTTTTTTATTTATATTCGTTCTTTTTTTCGCTTGTACTTAAATTTTAATCAGTTGATTTTATTGCTGAATGAATTCTTTACGAGACTTTTTTTAAAATTAGTTTAAATGAAATATAAAAAGTATTTTTGGTTTAATTTTAGTGTCAGATATAAAATTTCTACAAACTAAAAAAGTTCGTAAAAAAAACCGAAATAAACAATTATTTCGGTTCAATGATTAGTTATTTATTTTGAGTTTAAAATTAGTCGATTTATCATTATTTATTTGATTTTTTTCGTTGGGTTAACTTTTTGAAATTACTCATAAGTTGATCTTTTTTAGATTGTTTTTTTAATTCATTTGTTTCTTTAGGTAAATCTGTTGTTAAATCAAGGTTTTTACTGATTTTAGCGCCTTTTTTAAGACGTTCTTGAAATTTTGCTTTCATTAACTGTTCAATGTTTCTTAAATCGGGGTATTTTCCATCTTTTTCTCCGGCTGCTATGATTGCTAACACTTCAATATAGCTCATAGAAAGCGCCGTTGTGATGATTGAAGCTGTTGTACCGCTAATGAGACCTCCAACAACTGTACCTGCTCCAGGAATCAATTTTATCACATTTGAAACGATGTACCTTCCCGCAAAAGTAGCTCCCCCAGTCCCTCCTATTGCTGCTACAAGACTTGCAATAGTGGCTTTGTCCATTGAAATACCAAAAATAGCCGTAATATGAGCCAATAACGTTACCTGCATGGGCACAAGAACGGATGCGTCAGAAAAAGGAATCGGTAAAAATCCTACTCCAAATGAAGTAGCGATATATCTTGTCGCCCAACTACGAGCAGAGTTCGCTTTTCGTGCAATATCTACTTGTTGGGCATTGTTAAAAGCCTTTTTTGCTTCTTCAGGTATGATTTCAAAACTTAATTCAAGTAATTCTTTTAATCCAAACGCTGGAATCGACATTTCTTCCGTTAATTTGAAATTTTCAGCCATAAGAGATACTACACCATAAATCGGTAAATTAAGGTTTTCAATATATGTTTTAAATGTTGCTGCCGGTTCACCAATTGATTGAGTCAAAACGATCACAACTGGAAGTTTTTCACTCAATTCTCTTATGAGTTCAAGTTCTGTTGGCTCTATTCGTGAAGAATTTGCATTAATACAGTAGTAAGCAAGGTGTATTTCTCCTTGAATACCTAGTTTTTTATTTTCTTTGATCGTGTCAAAAATCTCACTTTTGATTTCTTTTTGTACTTCAAGACTTAATTCCAGTCCTCTAGTATCATATAACACTAATGGGACTCCTTCTTTAGAAATACGCCTTAAGTGTTTCGTAATCGGTCTTCCGATACCGGTTAAGGCAAGATTTTCTCTAAATAAATTATTGATCAAGGTACTCTTGCCTACCCCTGTCTTTCCTACTACCATGATATTGACTGGGTTCATTTTTTTTAATTCTTCTTCTGTTTTATTTAAGATGTCTTGTACCATATTAAAGTTCTTATCTAAATTTTTCATCTTAACCTCCGTAGTTTGACTTTACACTGAAATCTAGAAACTTTTTATGGAAGTTTAAATTTAGCATTCCCGTCAAATGTATCTCCATCTTCTAAATTACCAGATTCAAATCCGTGTTCAAACCAATACATTCTTTGCTCAGAAGTACCATGAGTAAAACTTTCAGGAACAACGTATCCTTGTGCTTGTTGTTGAAGACGATCATCTCCTACTGCACCCGCAGCATTGATAGCTTCTTCGTAGTCTCCTTCTTCTAAGTAGCCTAACCCTTGAGCATAGTTTGCCCAAACACCTGCAAAATAATCTGCTTGTAGCTCAAAACGAACTTGGTATTTATTAAATTCTGTTTCACTCAGCTCGTTCCGTAAGATATTTAGTTGCTCTGTCAGTCCTAACTGAGTTTGAACATGATGACCTACTTCATGAGCAATGACATACGCCATTGCAAAATCTCCTGGAGCATTGAACTGTTGGCTTAATTCATCATAAAAGCTTAAATCAATATACAAATTAGCATCTTCTGGACAATAAAACGGACCTGTTGAAGAACCTGCGACACCACATGCTGACTGAACTGATCCAGAAAAAAGCACTAAAGTTGGTTCTTGATACTCATATCCATACTCTTGAAAAACATCCGTCCAAACATCTTCTGTATCTGCTAGGACTACCGAAACAAAATCAGCTCGCTCAGATTCTGTTTCGGTTTCTTGATAGGAACCAGTCGCTGTATTTCCACCAGGATCTGATACAACGGAGTTTAAAAAATCACCAAAATTTCCGCCACTTAAAAAAGTGAACGCCAACAGAATAAGGACCCCGCCTATTCCACCCCCAACTAACGTCTTACCACTAGTACTTTTTCCTCTGCGATCTTCTACATGATTACTTTTTCTTCTATCTTTCCAACGCATAGTCTCATTCCCCACATATATTTAAGTTATTGATACTTAAGACTATCATATCATCTTTTCTACTCAGAACAGAAATGAAAAGCGCTTGTTAAGCTACTTATTATCCCTATTCAATAAATCAGATTAAAATACACGAAAAAAACTGGTACTAAGCAATCATTCGCTTTAATACCAGTTTTTGAATTTAATTTTTAAGTTTATTGTTTATCATTTTCTTTTAACTGTTCGACTTTCGTTGGTTGCCATCCTTGATCATCTACCCATTTTAAATAAACACGATAATTTTTGGTTTGGGCACTATCTGAAACAGTAGCTACTACCTGTCCTTCCCCACTATTTTCGACCCACCATTCAATCATATCTGACTCATTTAAGCCTGTTGCAACTGAAGCAGCTTTTTTGATTTCAATACGATCTTGAGATCCATCATTAAAATTTGTGGTGTGTTCCCCTTCTTGCTCTGTTTCAACTGGTTTCCAGTCACCAGTATATGCTTCTGTTACATTTTCGTCAGTTGGTTCTGTTTCTTTTGTTTCAACAGATTCTGATTCTTGACTTTCTTCGGACTCGCTTGACTCGCTTTCAGATGATTCAGAACTAGCTTCAGAACTTGTCAATTCACTTTGTTTTGAGCTTTCTGTATCTTTTATTATAACACTTGAACTTTCTTTTGTTACTTCTTGTGGCTCATCTCCACCACTAAAAAGTGACATAACTACCAATCCGATTACAACTAATGCTGCAATAATCACTGCTACGGTTAATATCTTTATCGTTTTTCTTTCTTTATCGTATTTGTTTGAACGAGTATTCTTTTTATTATCTTTAGAATCTTTCATGTTCATGCTCCAATCTATAAATGTCATTGACTTAGT
This sequence comes from Carnobacterium sp., assembly GCF_040274425.1. NCBI lineage: Bacteria > Bacillati > Bacillota > Bacilli > Lactobacillales > Carnobacteriaceae > Carnobacterium > Carnobacterium sp. The sequence continues at coordinate 27,598 of NZ_JBEMBC010000028.1, read as the reverse complement.
TTTGTTACTGAAAAACTTCTTAACCAGTATAACATTGAAATAGATTAAAAACGTTAAACTAGTATTACTATTCTGTTTCGTTTTTATTTTTTTCTTTTTGTTTGTCATACGGTTAAAATAGTGATTTTATTTGAAAAAGCCAAAGATCCATGCTAAACTAGATATGAAAAGAGAGATATGCGTCAACATACCCCTCTTTAGAATAGAACCGTTAAAGACGGCAGCTACTATAGAACTTAATACAAAAAGTAATCGTCCTACTCGCTAAAGCTTAGACGGTTACTTTTTTTTGTTTGACGAGATTTTTAAAACAAGAGTTGCAAAAGCTAATGCAAACATCAGTGCCTCATAAATGCTCATGAGTTTTCCTTTCTAGGGAAAGCCCAAACAAAAAACATTGGCATCACCCCTTTTTACAAGAGTTAGCCACCGCCTTAAACTTTTCTACGCTTTAAATTATATCATATGTGAAAACAAAAAAGAAATGAAGATGAACGTTTGTTCTTTTTTATCCCTTTATTGGAATCTGTTCTAATATCGATTATACTAAAAGTGAACGATGACATTTCAAATATAGATTGGAGATAAATAAAATGACTCAAAAAATTAGAATCGGTTTAGTTGGCTACGGCAATATTGGCAAAGGTGTCGAACTAGCAATTAAACAATTTAAAGATATGGAAGGTGTTGCAGTCTTTACTAGACGTAATCCTGCAACTGTAGACTCAAACTTGCCTACAGTTAGTATAGACGATATTTTAGATTACAAAGATGCTATTGACGTTTTACTATTATGTGGTGGATCAGCTACTGACCTGCCAGAGCAAGGGCCAGAACTAGCAAAACATTTTTCGACCATTGATAGTTATGATAATCATGGGAATATTCCAGCTTATTTTGAAGCAATAGATTTTGCTGCTAAAAGTGGCCAAAACGTCAGTATTATCTCTGTAGGTTGGGATCCAGGTTTATTCTCAATCAACCGAGCATTATTTGAAGCTGTTCTTCCTGTAGGACAAACATATACTTTTTGGGGCAAAGGATTGAGCCAAGGTCACTCCGACGCTATTCGACGTGTAACTGGCGTGAAAAAAGGTGTTCAATACACTGTGCCATTGGATAAAGCTTTAGAAGAAGTTCGTAAAGGTCTGAACCCTGAGCTATCTACTCGCGAAAAACACATGCGTATTTGCTACGTTGTTTCTGAAGAAGGCGCAAATCAAGCAGAAATTGAACAAACAATCAAATCAATGCCAAATTATTTTGAACCTTATGAAACAGTCGTTCATTTTATTGACGAAGAACAATTTGAAACAGATCACCAACAAATGCCTCATGGCGGATTCGTTATCCGTACGGGAGAATCAGAAACTGGAAGCAAACAAAAAGCTGAATTCCAACTTGAATTAGAAAGTAATCCTGAGTTTACTTCTTCTATCTTGGTGGCTTATGCTAGAGCTGCTGTTAAGTTTAAACAAGAAGGAAAAGCGGGTGCTTTTAGTGTATTGGATGTTCCAATGACTTACTTGTCAGATAAATCTCCTGCACAATTAAGAAAAGAATTGCTATAATAAAAGGTTGTATGACAAATGGTGTGGATGCTTTAAAGTAAAATTTCTTCTGGAATGGACGGGTTTGCTTGTGGAGCCATGGGGACCGCCTGTAAGACTACAGTCTTACAGGCGGTCCAGCTTCAAACAAATCGTAATCGCTGAAGCGCTAACGGTTTATAATTCTCATTGAATCCTATAAAAGGTTACAAGCAACCCTATTCCTTCAGAAATTTTTAGTGAGTGTTTTGATTAATCTATCAACACTAAAAATTATAGGCCCTAATAAAAAAAGTCGTAGAAGATTTTACCTCTTCTACGGCTTTTTTTATTTTTGCGTACTAAATTTCTTTAAAGGACGTGCGATAATAGGTGCAATAATAGCAGCAGCTATCGCCTCACCTACTCCATTTGTTAAGACAACTGTCCCTAAAACTCCTAACAGGTTTGAATAGTCTACTTCTAACAATGAAGCATAAGTCTCACCATAAATAATATAGATTAATCCTAATACCATTATAGTATTTGTTAATGAAGCTAAGATAGAAGAAATGATCATTGCTGTTGAATCCTTAGATACTCTTTTCTTTAATACATTATACGTATATCCAGCTACAAAACCAACGAGAATACGCGGAAGGATCGCAATAATGGGATTCCTCCATAAAAAATAATCAAACGGCGAAGCCGGCATTGTAAAGGCTTTGATCATACGAGTAATTCCCCAAACAGAACCAATGATCATACCATCTTTTGTTCCAAGTGTAATGGATACTACAATAACCGTAATATGAATAATTGTAGGATTTAAGGGAGGAATAGGAATGTACCCCAGTAATGGTACGAAATTTTGAATAATGATAATAGCTGTAAGAATACCTAAGATAGCTGTTCTATAAGCACTCCTATTTTTTTGGTACATCTTAACCCTTCTTTCTTTGGAAAAATCTATATTAAGCTTATCTACTGTTATTTTACATTATTTTGTACGTAATATCATTATAAATCTCTCTAGTCCTCAACTCATTTAAAGAATGAGTCATTCCCTATCTGAGTATGATTTAATTATTAATTGCTACCGATAATATTACTTTTTTATTAAGCAAACAATGTCTTTGTGCATACAAAAAGAGAAAAGTCCTAATGTATTGAGCTTCAAAATTAAGCATTGCTTATATTTTTGAAGCATAAATCTAGGAACTTTTCCCATGTATTAAAAAACTATTTTTTTATTTTTATTTACTTAGCTGGCTCAAATGCTGGCTCTAAATGTCCGATTTTTGATAATTCATCCAAGTAATCGTAAACTTCTTGAGATGTAAAAGCTTCGAGCAATGCTTGAATTTCAGCAGAATCTTGATTGTCTTCACGTGCAATCAATTGTATCGCAAAGGTATAGGCATCATCATCTTCTAATAAGACAGCATCTTCTGTTTTCAAACCAATACTGTCAATGTAAGTTGGGTAGTTAAAAACCAGTTCTACTCCATCTTCATATGCGCCTGTTAAATTTAATAAATCAATGTGTGTAAATGTTAAATTCTTAGGATTTTCTGTGATATCTTCTACAGTCGCTTCATGGTTGTCTATTTCGGGATCCAATGTAATCACTTCGTAGTGATCTAATATAGATAATGCTCTAGCTTCATTAGAAACGTCACTAGGAATCGCTACCTCAGCTCCATCTTCAAGTTCTTCGATTGAATCGTAAACAGGTGAATAAAATCCTACAACTGGATTATAAATTGTTTGAAGAGCCACCAAGTTTCCATCACGTTCAGTATTGAATTTTTCCATAAACGGTTTATGTTGTGCAAAGTTGGCATCTACCTCATCATTAAGTAAAGCTTCATTGTATTGGATATTATCGGATACTTCGACTAATTCCACTTTATAGGGTTCAGCGATGACCTCTCCAGCTATTTCAACAATGTCTGTCATTGGTGGCAAATGTGATGCTACTTTAATGACGATTTCTTCTTGTTCAGCCGTTCCATCGGTAGTTGCAACCTCTGATGAACTGCCTGAATCTGAATTACCTGTACCGCATGCTGCTAGAAATAAAGCCAAACTACTTAAAAATAAACCTTTTTTTATCATTAAACTCTCTCCTTTTGAAAATAAATTGTGTTACCTCTTATCGATCTTGTGCGCAATTTTTAGTCCTAACCATTGCACTAAGACGACAAAAATAATAATAATGATGATTGCTGTATACATAATATCGGTTTCATATCGTTGATAGCCATACCGAATCGCGAAGTCTCCAATTCCCCCTCCGCCAACAACTCCCATAATAGTAGAATAGGAAATAAAACTAACAAAAGCTGTAGTGAATCCAATCAATAATGAACTTCGTGCTTCTACATATAAAAATTTCCATACCAGTTGAGGAATAGTTGCTCCCATTGACTGAGCCGTTTCTATTACGCCTTTAGGAACATCTAGCAGAGACTGCTCAACAAAACGTGCATAAAGTACGATTGCAATAAGCATCATCGGAAATGATGCAGCAATTGGATCTCCTGTTGCACGCCCGTAGAATTGACGAATGGCTGGCTGCATGGCAATCACTAATAATAAAAAGGGAAATGAACGGATGATATTGACAAAAATATTGGCTAATTGATAGAGCCAATTATTTTCCACTGGTTTTCCTTTTGCCGTTAAAAAGAGCAAGGTTCCTAAAGGCAGTCCTAAAAGAATAGCAGCAACCATAGAAAAGCCCATCATAATGGCGGTTTCATATAGGCTTTCTATTAGATTTGGTGCGTGGTCAATCACGCGCTCAAGATAAATTTCCAGCGAATCAGACATTACCTAACACCTCTAACGCCCGTTGGTGATAAGACTTAAAGATTTTCTGCTCATCTTTACGTGTGACTTGAATCGTATCAATCAATCGTCCTTTTTCGATTACTGCTGCACGTGTGCACAATTCTTTAATCACTTCTAACTCATGCGTCACGATTACCACAGTCATTCCGAATTCTTGATGAGCCCTTTTTAGCACATCGACGATTTCCTTCGTTGTTCCCTGGTCTAAAGCAGACGTTGGTTCATCACAAAGCAGGATTGTCGGTCGTGTAATCAATGCACGCGCGATACCGACACGCTGCTTTTGTCCACCAGAAAGCTCAGCAGGATAACTGGTGCGTTTATCTTTCAACCCAACAAAATCCAATACGGTTTCAATCGGTAAAGTCTGTTTGTAATCATATAGTTCTAAAGGCAACAGGATGTTTTCTTCAACAGTTTTATTGCTGAGTAAATTAAATTGTTGAAAGATCATACTGATTTTTTTTTGATAGAGTCGCAATTTTTTTTTAGATAGATGCTGAACATCTACATTGTCAACCAATATCTGGCCTTCATTTGGTTTTTCTAGAGCATTGATAAAGCGCAATAAGGTTGATTTTCCTGCACCGCTTTCTCCAATGACACCAAAAAGTTCATTTTTTTCAATAGACAGACTAACCTGATCAACGGCTTTGAATGCTCCATTTTGTCCAATGAATTCTTTTGAGACCTCTTTTAATTCAATCAATTCAGAAACACCTCCTATTGTTATGAAACTGTTCCTGTTCATTAAGATAGATAACTAGCGCAAGAGTCATTTTATCTCGTTAAACTAGAGAACTTAAGTAGCATTCTGTTCTTTCGCACAAAAATTAGTATAGTTTTTTTCAAAACTAGAAACAATGAAATGTCTAATCTTTTAAATGGATAAAAAAATAAAATTTAGCAAAACTTGAAGTAGAGCGTTTTGTAGAATTCTTTTTTCTTAAAGAGAATTTAATAAAAACAATATTGTTCCTAATGGTCTTTTTAATGTTATCTATCTTAATGTAGTGAATCTAGAAATACTAACATTCCTATTCCTTTAGTAAATTCCATTGAGCATTTCTTATTATTTAGACGGTCTATGTGCTAAAAAAGTACAATAAAAAAGAGAGTGGGACAAAAAGCGTTTAGACCCGAATCACTGGAACGAATAAGCGCAGTATGGTCATCGACCATCGAGCATTGTTCGCGAAGTGGACGTCGGGTTTGCTTTTTGGAGCACGTTTTAGAATAACATTCCTATAAAAAGAAGAGGCTGGGATTTTTGTCCCAGCCTCTTCTAAAACAAATACAATTAAGTTTGTTTAATCAAATGATGCAATGTACTGTTTCATGTACTCAGGAAGATCTGGTGGTCTACGACTTGAAACGATATGTCCATCTGTAATAGCTGGAGTATCATGCCAAATAGCTCCGGCATTAGTCATATCATCTTTAATTCCAGGAGTACTAGTAACGTTGACACCATTAAGAATTCCTGCTGAAATTAATACCCAACCAGCGTGGCAAATTTGTCCGATAGGTTTCTTTTGTTGATCAAAATATTGAACGAATTCAATAACTTTTGGAAAACGTCTTAATTTATCGGGTGACCATCCTCCAGGAACTAAAATACCATCGTATTCTTCTTTAGTAATCTCTTCAAAACTATAATCAGACGTTACCGGTACCCCATATTTCCCATGATAAACAGTATCTTTCTTCTCGCCTACTAAATGTACAACAGCTCCAGCCTCTCTTAAACGCAGGACAGGATACCACAATTCTAAATCTTCAAAATCATCACTAACTAAAGCAATAATCATTTTATTTTCTACAGACATTTCTTTATTCCTCCTCAACAATTCAATATGTGACTAGCACTAGTTTATCAATTCTACTAAAGGAGTGCAATTACGGATAACTTAAATCTGATCTTCAATAAATTCTTCCATTAACTCCCGAACGGGTTCGCTGCCATAATCATTGATAAAATCTTCTAGAATGCCTAAAAAGATGCTTCCTTTTTTTGCGGTTCCTTCACTTTCATCTTCAAAAAAACGAATAAAATAATTTTGATAGTTTTTGTATCCATCTACAAATCCTAAACTTTTTATGAATCGATTTTCTTCTACTTCTGCTTCTAAATGAATATCTTGCTCTTTCAGTTCTTCACTCTGACTAATGACAAGTTCAATCAGTTCGTCTTTCGTTAAACCATTAAGTGTTTTTGGATCCATTTATTCGTCTCCTTTGTATTCATTCTTCATTCATAATTGTAACTGCTTTTGATCGAATTGCAAAAATCTTCTACTTTTCTACTTGAAAAGATTGAATGCTGCGGTTGACCCTGCCCATTAAAACAAGTAAAAGTTGTTTTTCGTCATCAGGCCAACTTTTAAAAATAGTGCTGTATGCTTTCTCAAGTTCAAATGAAACCATTAAAAGCAATTGCCGTGCTTCAGGAGTTACTGAGAGTTGACTAACTCTTTTGTCAATTCCCTGTTCCTTTAAAATAAATCCTTTTTTTTCTAATGCTTTTATTTGACGACTTAAAGTCGATTTGTCTAATTCGGAATGACTGGCCAATTCGTTTAAGGTTATTTTCTCATCTTTTATAAAAGACATAATCAAAAATCCTGATTTAGTAATCTTATGCTTATCCAATAATTGTTTTTCTAATTTAGAATAATTTTGACTAAATTCTGTGAAACGTTGGATCAACGAATGTATCGGTATTTCAGGATGGTTATCCATCTAAACGCTCCTATCTAGGTAAAGTTGCATTATACAACTAATATACGTGTATTATACAACTATCATTTAAAATTGTACACTAAAATAAAATAGTCCAAGGCACATGCCCTGAACTATTCGTTATCATTGTATTTTGCTTAACGGCTTAATAAAAGCTCATCCGATAATTGACTATTAGAATCTGTTTTATCTGTGGCTGTTTGAAAAAGAACCAATACATCTGGAACTGTTAAGTTCTCTTTTTCTTCTCCAGATAAATCAACGATTACTTTTCCACCATCTAACATGATCAACCGATTGCCATATTTTAACGCATCGTTCATATTATGTGTAATCATTAGAGCTGTCAATTCTTCTTGTTCAATTCGTCTTTTAGTCAGTTCTAAAACGACTTTTGCAGTTTTGGGATCTAATGCTGCTGTATGCTCATCTAATAATAAAAGGTCTGGTTTATTCATAGTTGCCATTAACAAAGCAATAGCTTGACGTTGTCCGCCAGATAGTAATCCCATTTCACTATCCAAACGGTTTTCTAAACCTAATCCTAATTCAGCTAAGACCTGTTTAAAGTACTCTCGTTCCTTATCCGATGTTCCTTTTCTAAGAGAACGTTTCTTTCCTCTCCGATAGGCAATAGCCAAATTTTCACCTACAGTCATTCGAGGAGCTGTTCCCATAACAGGATCTTGAAAGACACGACCAATTAATCCCGCCCGTTTTTCTTCTTTCAAAGGAGTTAAATCTTTCTCTCCCAATAGGATAGAACCTTTATCAATCATAAAATTACCAGCAATGCTGTTTAACAATGTCGATTTTCCAGCTCCGTTCCCACCAATAATCGTAATAAAATCACCTTTTTTTACTTCTAAGTTTAAATCATTCAACACGGTGTTTTGATTAGGTGTTCCTTTATTGAATTGTTTCGTTAGTCCTTTTAATGATAAAACTGGTGTATTAGTAGTCATCTTACAACAACTCCTTTTTTTGGAAGAAATTCAAATTATATTTTGTACGTATACTTGGCAATGCTAGACAGAAAGCTAAAATAATTGCTGAAATAAGTTTCAAATCATTTGGCTGTAATCCAATCAGTAAAACGAACATGATGATAAAACGATAAATAATCGCTCCTAAAATGACACAAATCAGACGGTTAACAAAAGATAAGTTTCCAAAAATCACTTCACCAATAATAACTGAAGCTAGACCGATAACGATAGTCCCGATACCCATACTGATATCAGCATAACCATTATCTTGAGCAATAAGTGCTCCTGCAGCAGAAACCAGTCCATTTGAAAGCATAAGTCCGAGTATTTTAGTTTGATTGGTAGAAATCCCCAATGAACGTGCCATTTTTTCATTATCACCAGTTGCAATAACAGCTTGACCCAATTCTGTTTTGAAAAATAAGACCAACAATGTAATCACGATACAAACAAGAATGATCCCTAAAAAAATCGTATCAAATTGGCTAGGTAGATTAAATCCAGTAAAGAAATCGGTTAATCTAGCCTCTCCAAGTAAACTCAAGTTAGCTCGTTTCATAATACGTAAATTAATAGAATATAAACCAGTCATCGTTAATATTCCTGCTAATAATCCAGGAATATGAGCTTTTGTAATGAGAAACCCGGTAACTGCACCAGCCAAAGCTCCTATGACGAATGCAATGGCGGTTGCAGTTAAAGGATGAATGCCTGAAATAATAAGTTGAGCACATACTGCAGCTCCTAAAGGAAAGGAACCCTCTGCCGTCATATCTGGTAAATCTAAAATACGATAAGTAATGAATATGCCTAAAGCCATCATACCCCACAATAAACCTTGTGCTGTTGCTGTAACAATTAAATCCATTTGATTTCCTCCACTCTAGTTAATTAAGCTATTCTTTGGCTTTTTCCAATACCTGAGTTGGAATAGTAATACCAAGCTGTTCAGCTTTTTCTTCATTGATGATGATTTCCCCTTGATCGAGATAGCGAATAGAAGTAGTTGCAGGATCTGCATCACCATTTAAAATAGCTACTACCATTTCACCGGTCAAACGACCTAATTCATATTGATCTAATCCAACAGTTGCTAAGCCGCCTTCTTCTACCATTGTATCTACAGCTGGAAAAATTGGGATCAGATTTGAATCTGCAGCGGACACTAATGTGTTCATTGCACTAGCTATCGTATTATCGGTAGGAACCCATATAGCGTCAACTTGTGCAGCTAAGGTAGATGCTACCTGAGCAACATCGTTCGTTGAAGAAACCGTCATGACTTGAGTACCCAATCCCATTTCTTCAGCAATCTCAATGGCTTGTTCAGCTTGTACAATGGAATTATCTTCACTTGATGAATATAAAATACCGATTGTTTGAGCTTCTGGTAAAATTTCCTTAATCAAGGAAAATTGTTCTTTAATAGGTGTTAGGTCACTCACCCCTGTAATGTTCCCACCAGGAGCTTCATTGCTTTCAATTAATCCAGAGCCCTCAGGATCCGTAACAGCACCTAACACTATAGGAATATCTTGAGAGCTGTTCGCTAATGCTTGAGCTGAAGGAGTTGCTATACCGACCATCACATCAGCTCCTCTACTAACAAATCGAGTACTCATCGAATTTAAATTGCTTTGGTCACCTTGAGCATTTTGAAAATCCAATGTCATTGTTTCTCCGTCAATAAAACCCGCATCATTTAACTCATCTACAATTCCTTTATAAATGAGGTCAAGGGCTGGATGACTTGTCAGTTGTAGAATACCAACCATAGGTTTTTCTTTTTTTGTAACTGTTTCAGTTTTAGTAGTAAAAAAAGCAACAGTTAAGAGTGCTACCAAACAAATAATGAAGCCAATCATTTTTTTCATATCCTTCATCCTCCAATAGTGATTAAGTTTTATTTAGCCTTACCAACAAAGTCGCCATCGTTTCTTTTCCATTGTACACACCCCAATAATCAAAATAAAAAAAACAGCTGCCACAAATATCCGTGGAAGCTGTTTTTATGCAAAACAAAATCCACATAGAAATAGAATTAAGTATTCTCTCTATGTGGATTGGAAGTATAGACTGTCTTCAAATAAACCAACATAGATACATACATTCAGTACACTGAAGGTTGCATCTATGAGCGTTCTCATGGATCAACCTATCTATCTTGGCTTTGCCAACTGCTATTCAATTGTCCAATATAAGATAAGTTATTTAGCATCCTGAGAACTCCTTTGTTGTTTTTCTATTACGACAATCTTACTAGTTGTGTTGTGACGTGTCAAGCAATAAAATGATAAATACATGAACCATTAAAAATCTGATAAGTAAATCGGTCGGCCTGATCTAGGTTGTAGTGGTCTATTTGTTTTCCCGACATTTCGTTTAAATGCTTGAAGTAAACCTTGTCTCATGTATGTTTGATGTCGGAATACGATCCACTCTACCGGACCTGACGTTGGAGGTGTGGTTAACGATCCAGTATAATGATAAAATTGTTTTTTTTCTGGCAATAGACGGCTCAATTCGATTGGAACAGTCAAGCCTCTTCCAGCAATACGCGGATGTAAAGCTCTCTCATCTATTGCTGCTAATACAGTATTCATCGGGCGTTCTGAAGGCAATACAGTGACTCCTACAACGAGAAGATCATTTTTCACAGAACGGTGCACCAAATGAAATTCTAATGGAAAAGATTCTTGATTGATTTCATGCTCACTTGGCAAATGAAAATGAAGATCTTCTAAAAAATATTTTTTATGCTTAAAGGTAACAAAGTTTACTTTTTCATTTGTTTTTGGCGATAAATGAACAGTATGATTAAAAAAAGACGATTCAAATAACGTTCTATTGTAATCAAATCTCAGTGAATGCTGTGAGATAGTTAAGTTTGCTTGATCATCATCTAATGCGATTGGCGATTGTAAACAGTCTGTTTCTGCTTGATAAAAGGCTGAACAAATGGTTTTCCAATTGTCTGGACCTCTATCTCCTTGGTAATTCCATTCCATTTGTTTCCCTCCTAGAGTTTCCAATAGTTATTGTATCTTTTTTTATTCTTAATATGCAACTATTTGCATCCAATATTCTACTAACCATTTTTAATAAAAAAGTGGTATACTGATAAATACAGCACGATTAAGACTGATTGGTTTAATCAATTAAATAGAATCGATTCAACTAGTCGATCATGAAAGAAGGGAAATACATGTCATTTGATGGTATTTTTACCCATGCGATGGTAAATGAATTAGGTGAAGCATTAAAAAATGGACGAGTATCAAAAATCCATCAACCATATCCAAACGAAATAATTGTTGTGATGAGAGCAAATGGAAAAAATCATAAATTACTCTTATCTGCTCATCCAAGCTATGCACGTATTCAACTAACAGAGATTCCTTATGAAAATCCTAGCTCTCCTCCAAATTTTTGTATGATCATGAGAAAACACCTTGAAGGAGCTATTTTAGAAGATATTCAACAAGTAGGCAATGACCGTGTCATTCATTTTAGGTTTAAGAGCCGAGATGAAATTGGCGATGTTCAAAATGTTATCTTGATTGTAGAATTGATGGGACGACACAGTAATATTCTTCTGATAGAGCAAGATACACAACGTATTTTAGATACGATCAAACATGTACCGACGAGTCAAAATTCATTCCGTTTTATTATGCCTGGTGCTACTTACCAATCTCCACCTCACCAAGACAAACTGAATCCCTTTGAAACAAGCAGTTCTGAATTAGCTGAATTACTAACCGCTTTTGAAGATCCAGATTTGCCTTACGAAAAACGATTGCAGCAAATTTATCAAGGAATCGGTGCGGATACGGCAAAAGAACTCTTTTATCGAAGTGAAAATAATGTGGAAAATTTATCGGTCTTATTTGATTCGTTTATGGATAATGTGCGTAGTGGAAATATCTCGCCGACCTTAACAATTGGTGTTAAAAAAGAATTTTTTACCCCACTTCCTTATTTAAGTATTGAAGGAGAACATGTGGGTTATCCTACTTTAAGCAAATTGCTTGATAAGTACTACGAGAGTAAAGCAGACAGAGACCGTGTTCAGCAGCAAGGATCAGATCTAATTCATTTGATTCAAGTGGAACTCCAACGAAATAAGAAAAAAATGAAAAAACTTCAAAAGACGCTTGATGAAACTGAATTAGCCGATGAATACAGAGTCCAAGGTGAATTATTAACAGCTTATCTTTACAAAATGACCAAAGGACAAAAAGAAGTTACGTTAACTAATTTTTATGATAATGAAAAACCTATGACGATTTCTCTTGATCCTAGGAAAACACCTTCTCAAAATGCACAAAAATATTTTTCGAAATACCAAAAATTAAAAAATGCTATTGCATATGTCAACGAGCAAATGCGCTTAACTCAAGAAGAAATCGATTACTTGGAGTCTGTTTCAACACAACTAGAATTAGCTACTCCAAAAGATATTGCTGAAATTAAAGAAGAATTGATTCAGCAAGGCTATATGAAGAAAAAGAAAACCAAGAAAAAACAAAAGCAAGCTAAATTAAGCCAACCGGATCTTTACCGATCTTCAGATGGAACTCCTATTTTAGTAGGGAAAAACAATTTACAAAATGATCAATTAACCCTTAAAACTGCACGGAAATCAGATATTTGGTTGCACACAAAAAACATTCCAGGTTCACATGTGATCATTCAGTCTGCTGATCCTAGCGAAGAAACAATTTTAGAAGCGGCTAATATAGCTGCCTACTTCTCTAAATCACAGCTGTCTGCATCTGTTCCAGTAGATTATGTCGACGTGAAAAAAATTCGGAAACCGAATGGAGCAAAACCTGGATTTGTGATCTATGAGGGTCAACGTACAGTTTATGTTACCCCAGATAAAGAGTTAGTCAATCGCTTAAAAGAATGATTATTACACTTGTTTTTAAATTTAATGGGGCTGGGACATAAGTATTTTTGCGGAAAAAGTAGTCCCACTTTCATTAGTTCTAACAGATATTTAGCAAAATACACTCCCACTACTGAACAAAATAGTTCATAGTTTTGGGAGTGTATTTTTTTTGAGAGCCTTTTTGTCCCAGCCTCTTTTTTAGTTGTTCGACCAATTTACTGGATCATTTTTCCATTCTTGTAGCAGTGCTATCTCAGACTCTTTAATTATTCCTCTTTCAAATGCTGTTTCAATCAGCGTAGAATAATGAGTTAATGTAACTAATGGAAGCTTGTTTTTTTCAAAATTTTCTATTCCTTGCGGCAGCTCATAATTAAAGATGGCTGCTACACCAAGAATATCCGCTCCTTCACTAGCTGCTGCCTGCGCAGCTTCGATGACACTTCCACCTGTAGAAATCAAATCTTCGATCACAACCATTTTTTGATTATCCGATATTCGACCTTCGATTTGATTCCCTTTACCGTGATCTTTTGCCTTACTACGAATGTACACCATTGGCAAATCAAGTAAGTCTGCTACCCATGCAGCATGTGGAATACCTGCAGTAGCTGTTCCGGCAATGACTTCTACTTCTGGATAGTGGGTAGTAATCATTTTAGCTAACCCTTGTGCTATCTCTCGTCTTACGGCTGGATAACTCATCGTAATGCGATTGTCACAGTAAATCGGACTTTTCATTCCACTAGCCCAAGTAAAGGGATTTGTTGGATTTAAGCTTACTGCGTCAATCGATAATAGTTGTTCAGCAATTCGTTTTTCACTAGTCATGATTCATATCGCCTCCTTGCCATTGCTCTTTTATTGCATGATAAGCAGCCATCGAATCAGCTGCTTGTGTGATAGGACGGCCAACAACGATCATGGACGCACCAATTTCTCTAGCACTCGATGGCGTAGCAATTCTTTTTTGATCGCCAACATCTGATCCAGCTAAACGTATACCAGGTGTGACACATAAAAATTCTTTTCCAGTCGCTTCTCTAATACTTTTCGCCTCTAGAGCTGAACAAACAACACCGTCTAAACCAGCTGACTGAGTTAATTTAGCGTAATGAAGAACACTTTCCATTAACGATACGGGAATCAACTGGTCTTGTTGCATCATAGTTTGTGTTGTAGATGTCAATTGAGTGACCGCAATCAATTTAGGCCGTTGATGGCCTGTTGGAGTACCTGAAAGTAACCCCTCCATTGCAGCTTCCATCATAGATTTACCGCCAGCAGCATGAACATTGATCATATCGACACCCAAGGCTGCTATTCCCTTCATTGATCGTTGAACAGTATTCGGGATATCGTGCAGTTTTAGATCTAAAAAAACATCATGACCTAATTGTTTAAGCTTCGTTACAATTTCAGGACCATTTTGGTAAAACAGTTCCATGCCAACTTTAACAAATAACGGTTCATCCTTAAACTGGTCTAAGAAATGAGTTACTTGAGGTAGCGTCGAGAAATCTAAGGCAATGATTGGTCTACTTTCCATCTCGTTGCCCCTCCTTCACTTCTTTCATTAGCGATTCAATCGACTCAATACCAAGTTCATCCATTCGCTTAGGTAAATCCTCGATCAATTCTTTGCAAATCATCGGATTAGCATAATTAGCTGTACCGATTGCAACTGCGCTAGCGCCAGCCATGAACATCTCAAGCACATCATCAACTGTTGAAATACCTCCCATACCAATAATTGGAATAGAAACCGCACGAGATACTTGATAGACCATCCGTATAGCGATCGATTTGATAGCTGGACCGGAAAGTCCGCCTGTTTTATTTGCTAAGATCGGTCTTTTGGTCTCAACATCAATACTCATTCCCAATAATGTATTAATCATGCTGATGCCGTCTGCCCCACCTTTTTCAGCAGCTTGAGCAATTTCGACAATATTGGTTACATTAGGGGTCAGTTTAATATAAATCGGAATCGTGGAAACAGCTTTTACTGCTTTTGTGATGTCGTATACTGATTCAGGTTTAGAACCAAATGTTAACCCACCCTCCTTGACATTTGGGCAGGATACATTGATTTCAAGGGCACGAACGGTTGGTGATTGACATAGTTTTTTTGTGACTTCAATATATTCTTCAATTGTTGTACCGGCAACACTAGCAATCACGGGCGTTTCAAATTTAGCTAACAACGGTAATTTCTCAGCTACGATCACGTCCACTCCGGGGTTTTTTAATCCTACCGCATTTAAAACGCCATTTTCTAAGTGATGATAACGCGGATTCGCATTTCCTTCTCGTGCATCAATTGTCGTTGACTTGATGATGATGGCTCCTAATATATTGTAGTCATATTGATCCAAATAGAGTTCACCAAACCCAAATGTTCCACTGGCCGGCATAATAGGATTTTTTAAATCTAACCCTGGTAATTTTACTGTTAAGCGATTCATTTTCTAACCCCCGTTTTGTTCTTTTTTATCCTTATTTCAAAAAGTTCTTACTTTATAATGGACTAGTCATAAAATTACGCGATTCAAGGACATTAAGAATGGCCGAAACTGTATCGAGTGACGTTAGCAAGGGAATGCCTTGTTCAATGGCCGTTTTCCGAATGATTTCTCCATCGTTGACCACTCCAATTCCGGTAGTCATCGTATTGATCACTACTTGAATGGCGTTTCCTTGAATGAGGTCCAATACTGTTTCATCGGTATCTTGTTGTAGTTTAGCCACAATTTGAACCGGTATCTGGTGTTCGGCAAAAAACTGTCCTGTTCCTTCAGTTGTCACGATCGTATAGCCAATGTCGTAAAATCGCTTAGCTAAAATCAAGGATTCTTCTTTGTCTTCATCGGAAATCGTAAACAATACCGTTCCGTGATCATGCAAATGCATGTAGCTTCCTTCAAAGGCTTTATAAAGGGCCTTTTCCATCGTTGTATCACTTCCCATGACTTCTCCTGTAGATTTCATTTCTGGTCCTAATAAGGCATCTACTTTTTGCAGTTTCGTAAACGAGAACACTGGAGCTTTCACGTGAATCAAAACCGACTCTTTATATAACCCATTATTGTAGCCTTGTTCCTTAAGAGATTGACCTAAAATTGCTTTAGTTGCGACTTGAGCCATTGGGATCCCTGTGACTTTACTTAAAAATGGCACGGTCCGACTTGCCCGAGGGTTAACTTCTATGACATAAACAGTGTTGTCATGCAGAACAAATTGAACATTCATCATGCCGATACAATTCAAACCGAGTGCCAAACGAGTGGTGTAATCTACGATCGTATCTTGGATCTCTTTTGATAAAGATTGTGGAGGGTATACCGCCATTGAATCCCCCGAGTGAACACCTGAACGTTCGATGTGTTCCATGATTCCGGGGATAAGAACTGTTTCGCCATCGCAGATAGCATCTACTTCAACTTCTTTTCCTACTAAGTAGCGGTCAATCAATACTGGGTGTTCTGGAGAAGCTTTTACCGCATTTCTCATGTAATTTTCTAAATCTGGCTGAGTATCTACAATTTGCATGCCTCGGCCGCCTAAAACGTAACTTGGACGAACTAAAACGGGGTATCCGATCCGATCCGCAATAACTACTGCTTCACTTTCGGTTGTAGCCGTATCCCCTAAAGGCTGAGGTACCTGTAGTTCATTCAGTGCTTGTTCAAATAGATTTCTATTTTCTGCGCGATCTAAATCTTCTACACTCGTTCCTAATAATGTAATGCCCATATTCGTTAGTGGTTCTGCTAGGTTAATAGCTGTTTGCCCTCCGAACTGAACAATGACTCCTATTGGCTGCTCTAGACGAATGACATGCATGACATCTTCTAATGTCAATGGTTCAAAATAGAGTTTGTCTGAAATGGAGAAATCTGTTGAAACGGTTTCTGGATTGCTGTTCATGATAATCGCTTCATATCCTGCTTGTTGGATGGCTTTAACAGAATGGACCGTCGCATAATCAAATTCAACCCCTTGTCCGATTCGAATAGGACCTGACCCTAGTACTAAGACAGATTTTTTTTCTGAAACAATGCTCTCGTTTTCTTCTTCATACGTACTATAAAAATAAGGTGTATTGGAATCGAACTCTGCAGCACAAGTATCGACTGTTTTATAAACAGGGACGATGTCGTTTTCGTAACGCAACTCCAGTACCTCACTCTCATCGGTATTCCATAACTGTGCAATAGCCTTATCTGAGAAGCCGTATTCTTTTGCTGTAGTCAGTACATCAATAACATTCACATTTTCTTTCAGTTCATCTTCCAACTCCACAATATGAAGCATTTTGTCTAAGAAAAACAAATCGATCTTGGTTAAATTGGCTAAGTCTTCAATGGTGTACCCACGGCGAATACCTTCTGCAACATAGAATAAGCGATCATCCTCAGCTTTGATGATTTTTTCAATCAATACTTCATCCGTTGCTAGTGAAGCTTCTTCCAACAAAATATGAGAGACTCCTATTTCGAGTGAACGAACCGCCTTTAACAAGGCTTCTTCAATTGTCCGGCCGATCGCCATAACTTCTCCTGTAGCCTTCATTTGAGTTCCTAATCTCCGGTCACCTTGTTCAAACTTATCAAATGGCCAACGCGGGATTTTTGCGACGACATAATCTAAAGCCGGCTCGAATTCAGCATAGGTTGTTCCGGTCACTGGGTTTTTCATTTCATCCAGAGTTAAACCAACAGCGATTTTTGCGGCTAGCTTAGCAATCGGGTAGCCTGTTGCTTTACTCGCTAATGCTGAGGAACGACTGACACGTGGATTTACTTCAATGATGTAGTAGTTGAAGCTATCTGGATCGAGTGCTAGTTGAACATTGCACCCTCCTTCAATACCTAAAGCGCGAATGATTTTTAATGAGGAATCACGCAACATTTGGTGTTCTTTGTCTGTTAAGGTCTGCGTCGGAGCAAAGACGATGGAATCTCCTGTATGAATCCCAACAGGGTCAAAGTTTTCCATATTGCAGACAACGATCGCATTGTCATTTTTATCCCGCATCACTTCGTACTCGATTTCTTTGTATCCCGCAATGCTGATTTCGACTAGACATTGATTTACTGGCGATAATTTCAATCCATTCTTAACGATTTCTTTCAGCTCTTCCTCATTATCACAAATTCCTCCGCCAGTCCCGCCCATTGTAAACGCCGGACGAACGATTAACGGGAAGCCAATTTGTTCAGCGAAAGTCATTGCTTCCTCAACAGTATGAACAATTTCACTTTCTGGAACAGGTTCATTCAGTTCATTCATCAATTTCCGAAATAAATCTCTGTCTTCGGCTTGATCGATGGCACTTAATTTTGTTCCCAGCAATTCAATGCCCAACTCTTCTAGTATGCCAGAATTGGATAATTCCATAGCCATATTCAGTCCTGTTTGACCACCTAATGTAGGTACAATGGCATCTGGACGTTCCTTGCGCAAAATTTGTGAAACAAATTCTAACGTGATGGGTTCAATGTACACTTTGTCAGCAATTTCTTTATCTGTCATGATGGTCGCTGGATTTGAGTTGACCAATACGACTTCATAACCTTCTTCTTTTAATGCTAGACACGCTTGAGTACCTGCGTAATCAAATTCAGCTGCTTGACCAATAATGATCGGTCCTGATCCAATAACCATGATTTTAGTTAAGTCTGTGCGTTTAGGCATTCTTTTTTGTCTCCTTCCAAGCGTCCATTAATTCCATAAATTGATCAAATAAGTGTGCTGCATCATGTGGTCCTGGTGCTGCATCTGGATGATACTGGACACTGAAGACGGGGTGATAGCGGTGCTTGACACCTTCTACTGTTCCGTCATTCAATTCGATATGCGTCACAAGCAGTTTTTCTTTATCGATCGAGGCTGCATCAACAGCATACCCATGATTCTGTGAGGTGAAATCAATTCTTCCTGTTGCAATTTCTTTCACTGGATGATTAAAGCCGCGATGGCCAAACTTCATTTTAAATGTGCTGGCTCCATTTGCTAAAGCAATCAATTGATGTCCTAAACAAATCCCAAATACTGGGAGCTTTTCTTGAATTTCTTGGATCATGGTCAGTACATGCGGCAATGATGTAGGATCTCCTGGTCCGTTGGTCAACATAACTCCATCTGGTTGTAGACTTAAAATAATTTCAGCACTGGTATTATATGGCAAAACCGTCACGTGACAGTCCCGTTGGTTTAATTCGTTCAAGATACTGTGCTTCAGTCCAAAATCAATGACAACAACGTTTTTTCCCTTTCCAGGGCTGACATAAGACCGGGTCGTTGAGACTTGAGCAACTTGATTAGAAGGAAGCACTGTTGCTTTCAACTGATCAAAGGCATGTTTGATGTCATCTTCTGCATCAATGATCATGCCACGCATAGTACCGTGTTCTCGAATGACCCGTGTCAGCTTCCTTGTATCAACACCGGCTAAACCAGGAATTTTTTTATTTTTTAAAAACTCATCTAAACTCATTTGACTTCTCCAATTTGAAGGAACGCGGGCAAATTCTTTTACGATGACCGCTTTTGTGGTGGGATCAATGGATTCGTAATCGTCACGATTGATTCCTGCGTTTCCGATCAATGGATAGGTGAAGACCAACATTTGGCCATTGTATGACTGATCCGTGATAGATTCTTGGTAACCGGTCATTCCGGTTGAAAAGACGACTTCCCCGGTTGCGTCACTTGCAGCCCCAAATCCTCTTCCTTTAAAAATACTTCCGTCTTCTAGCAGCAATAATCGATTCATTGTACGGATCCCTCCTGGTAAACTAATTTCCCATCAACGAATGTCATGGTGGTCGTCCCTTTAACAGACCATCCTATAAAAGGTGTATTCGTGGCCAAAGAAAGAAAGTCTTCAGCTAATATCTCTTTAGGCGTTGCGAGGTCGAAAAAGGCTAAATCGGCTTTTTGACCGACTTCAATCGTTCCACCGTCTAAGTGAAAGAGTCTTGCTGGTTTATAGGCCATCCACTCAATAAGCTGAGCAAGGGATACCATCCCTTTTTCTACTAGATGTGTATACAGTAAGGAAAAAGCTGTTTCACTGCCTACGATTCCAAAAGGCGAATCTATCATTCCACCAGCTTTTTCTTCTTTGCTATGCGGGGCATGGTCAGTTGCGATTATATCGATCGTGCCATCCAACAAACCGTCGATCAATGCTTGACGGTCTTCTTGCCCTCTCAACGGAGGATTCATTTTATAGATACTGGTATCATTTGGAATGTCATCTTCTGTCAACAATAAATGATGGGGTGCAACTTCAGCAGTCACATGGATACCCGCACGTTTTGCATCACGAATGACTCTTACGCTTTCTTTCGTTGAGACATGACAGACATGGTAATGAGCGCCGGTTGCTTCACTAAGCAATACATCTCGTGCAATTTGACTCGCTTCAGCCACATTCAAGATACCTGGCAGTCCTAATGTTTGATTGCGTGTGCCTTCGTGCATGACACCGCCAAACAGTAAGGAATCATCTTCTGTGTGTGCTACGATAATGGTATTGTTTTTTGCGGCTTCTTTCATAGCTAGATACATCGTACCAGCTGTCTGAACACCTACTCCATCATTGGTAAAGGCAAATGCTCCAGCTTCTAACAACTCTTTTTGATTGGTTAAAGTTTCACTACGTAGACCCATTGTAATTGGCGCATATTGTTTGACCTTTACCACAGCATCTCGGGCAATTTTTTCTTGAAGAGTTTGCATTTTCTCAGCTGTATCCGGTTCTGGTTGAACATTGGGCATAGCGCAAACCATTGTGAATCCGCCACGTGCGGCTGCCATCGTTCCTGTCTTAATGGTTTCTTTATACGAAAAACCCGGTTCTCTTAAATGAACATGTACATCAATCAAGCCGGGAGCAACTAATGCTCCGCGAGCATCAATGACCTTATCCGTATTTTGGATAAGCGATGTTAAATCTGATCCAATAGCTTGGATCTGTTCTCCATTGATCAAAAGTTCAATGGGCTGATAGTCTTCATTTTCGTTTAACATAATGGCGTTTTTAATCCAGATCGTCATGGCTTCATCTCCTGAGGTAAATTTATAAAGGTGTTTTGCTGTTCGCTCTTCCCGCTATGATGGCTTCTAAAATCGCCATTCTGGCGTAGACGCCATTCGACATTTGAGTCACGATTCGTGATCGTTCACATTCGACCAGTGAGCTTTGTAACTCTACATCACGGTTGACTGGTGCAGGATGCATCAAAATTGCGGAAGGCTTCATATTTTTTTCGCGTAATTCGTTAATGCCATATTGATCTAGATAGCTGGCGATCAATGCATCGTTATAAGATTCATGGCGTTCGTGCTGTACACGTAAGAGCATGATCACGTCGGCTTCACAAACAAGATCATCCACTGTCGCGTATTGACCGTACTCTTTAAAAGTGTCATCTATCCATTCAGTCGGACCAGAGAAGAGAACCTCTGCACCCAGTCGTTTTAGCATATGCATATTTGATTTAGCTACTCTGGAGTGTTTTAAATCTCCAATGATAGCGATCTTTAAACCGTCAAAATGGCCGTATTCTTCGTAAATAGTCATTAAGTCCAATAAACATTGACTGGGGTGTTGGCCTGTTCCGTCTCCGCCGTTAATGATGGAGCATTTAATGGATGGGCTATTGATCAGTTCCGTGTAAAAAGCTTCTTTACTGTCACGAATAACGGCAATTTCCGTTCCAAGTGCTGACATTGTCAATACTGTGTCGTAAAGGCTTTCTCCTTTTTTGATGCTGCTTGTTGAAGGTTCAAAGCCAATGATTTCGATGCCCAATTTTTTTTCAGCCATTTCAAAACTTTTGTGTGTACGTGTACTGTTCTCAAAGAATAAATTCACCGCGTAAAGTGGCTCCATTACTTGAGCAGAGATCGTCCCTTTTTTAAATTGTGACGCTCGCTTGATCAACGTTAGAACCTCTTCATTTGTTAGATCTTCTACTGAGACAAAATGGTCTAAAGAAATTGTTGCAGAAATTTTTTCCATTGTCTTTTCCTCCTTATCATTTTTAAAGTCTAGTGGGGTGGAAATTTGTATAAAAAAAGAACCTAAAGTTTTGTGGAGAACTTTAGGTTCTAGAATAATCCCCCTTCTGCTTGTGCAGCACTTCCAGTATGGAATCAGGGTACAATTATAGTAGTGACCTTATTAGTCTCACAGGACTAATTTAAAGTTTCACTTAGCTTATTTAGTTATTTTTTGGATGAGCACATGATCTTCGCCATCCAGTTCTTGAACGCCAACTTTAATTTGTTCTTCTAAGGAAGTTGGAATGTTTTTACCAACAAAATCGGCACGAATCGGCAATTCTCTATGCCCTCTATCGACTAATACAGCTACAGAGATTTTGCTCGGGCGACCGATGTCCATCAGCGCATCTAGCGCAGCCCGAATCGTCCGGCCAGTAAACAATACGTCATCAATTAAAATGACTTGCTTGCCTTCAATAGAAACTGGAATATCCGATCCATTTATCATAGGTTCATTATTATTGCCGTTCGTCTCATGGACATCATCTCTATAAAGTGAAATGTCTAATTCACCCACTGGGATCTCCACGTTTTCCAACTGTTTCATGCGTTCAGCAATTCGTCTTGCGAGGTAAATGCCACGCGTTTTGATTCCAACTAAAACCAAGTCTTCAATTCCTTTGTTTCTTTCGATGATTTCATAAGTGATCCGAGTCAACGCACGTTTTACAGCAGCTTGATCAACTACTTCTACTTCTGATTTGATTGACATGTCTTCCCCTCCAACTTTTCATATCTCTTTAATAGGATTGGCCAATAAAAAATGCCCTCCTAACCTTTAATGGTCAAAGAGGGCATATTACTGTTGAGTAAATATAAGAGAAGGCTACATTCACCTTTTCTTATTATGCTCCTTCTTAGTCTCACAGGACTAGGATTAAAGGATAAGTTTATTTTTCTGTCACTTATGACTATATAGAACGTCTCTAAAAAAGTCAAACAAAAATTTTAGACATTTCTTAAGTTGCTTAATGTGTCTTCAAACAACTTCGGTAAAGGAGCTTCAAAAGTTAAGAATTCACCAGACGTTGGGTGTTTAAAACCTAATGTCGTTGCATGCAAGAATTGTCCCTTACCTTCTAATGTTTTTCTTGGTCCGTAAATTGGGTCTCCTGCTAAAGGATAACCGATGTATTTCATGTGCACACGGATTTGGTGTGTTCTACCAGTTTCTAACTTCAATGAAACCAATGTAAAATCTTTAAAACGTTCAAGAACGGTAAAGTGCGTTACAGCTGCTCTTCCACCATCAATGATATCTTGTTTTTTGCGGTCTTGTTTTGAACGCCCAAGTGGAGCATCGATCGTTCCTTTTTCATGTGGGATCACACCATGCACTAAGGCAATGTATTCTCTTAACGATGTTTTGTCTTTTAACTGAGCAGCTAGTTTTTCGTGAGCAGCATCATTTTTAGCAACCATTAATAAACCTGAAGTATCCTTATCGATACGGTGAACGATTCCTGGACGTATCGTTCCGTTGATACCAGACAAATCAGTGATGTGGTACATCAGTGCGTTCACTAATGTTCCTGTTTGATGACCAGCAGAAGGATGGACAACCATTCCTTGTGGTTTATTCACGACTACAACATCTTCATCTTGGTACACGATTTCGATGGGGATATCTTCTGCAAGTACCTCTAAAGAAACAAGCTCTGGTTCAATAATAGCAATCTCGTCTCCTGATTGTACTTTGTAATTGGCTTTCAACTTTTCTCCATTGACAGAAACGTTTCCTTCTTTGATCCATTGTTGGATGTGTGAACGTGTAATAGACGGCAATAAGTCAGTCAATACCTTATCTAAGCGACCTGATTCTTCGTTGATAATAAAATTATGTTCTTGTAACATGTTTGATCTCCTTCTTTAAACCCTTAATTTATCTTTAAATAGTGGTTTAGTGTTTCTTTTTTTCATTTCTTTCGTCTATGAAAACAAAAATAATCATTAAGAATACTCCGATACTTAAAGACATATCGGCTACGTTAAAAATCGGAAAATTAATAAATTCCAAACGAACCATGTCGATAACATATTCAAATCGAATACGATCAATAAAGTTTCCTATTGAACCAGCTAAAATAAGTGCTAAAGCAACTGAAAATAACCGACTGTTCTTACCATATTTTTGCAAATAATAAATAACAACGCCAATTACTATAATCGTTATAATATAAAAGAACCACATTTGGCCTTCTAAAATGCTCCAAGCAGCTCCGTCATTTTGAATATACATCCATGATAAGACATTTGGAACAACTTCTACAATTTCATATAAGTCAATATTTTGCACGGTTAAAAATTTAGTGAACTGATCAACGGCCACAATGATGGCAGCCAAGATATAATATATGAACATATTAGCCCTCTCTTTATCTCATTCTGTTTTTCACCTACTTGTCTATTTTACATGATTCTATACATAAGAGATAGTTTTTTATTTTTTCCTGCTTATCCTCTTTAATATTAAATAACTGGTCATATTGCTTTAGAAAGTGGGAAGCGTTTGCTATACTAGTTAAAGTTATTGATTAAATGAAAACGAAAAAAAGGTGCTTTTTCGTTTGTTTTTTCTTTACTTTGATGTTGTCTAAATTAAAAAAGGAGTTTTGTGTACAATGAAAAAAAGATATTTAGTCACAAATTTATTTGCTGTTTCCTTATTCTTGACAGCTTGCGGTAACGATGATGTTGCAAAAGCATTGGAGACCACCACATCTGTCGAGACTCAAAATGAACAGATCGTAACTGACTTAAATGCCATTTCAGAACAAGAAAAAAGTTTACAGGGAACGTTTGAAAATACGCTTTCTGAAGACGATTCATTAAGTACTTTAGCGGATAAATCTTCTGCTGTTTTTGAAAATGTTGAGACTCGGTCCTCTTCTCTTTCCGAACTAAAAGAAACGGTTTCTGCGATGAAAGAAGAACAAGTTCTCTTAGAAGAAAAAACAAGTGATAAACTGCCACAAGAAGAACTAACGGCATTATCAACAAATATAGAAGAACTGACTGCTAGCTTAGAGAAGTACATCGCTCATTATGAAACAGTGTTAGCCGAACAGGAAACATACTTTTCAGATCTAGGGAAAGAAGAAGCCACCTATGAGACCCTTACTGCAGGTATGGAAACCATTAATAAATCTGATGCTGAAACAAAAGCGTTGTTGGCTAAACTTGATCAGCAACTCGTCGCTGTACAAGATACTCAGGCTCAGTCGAAAGCGTCTCTTAACGAATTAAACGAATCATCTAAATAAGCATATAATAAAGGAGTCTTTGAAAATGAAATCTATTCTATTAGGAGTATCTCTTATGAGCGCTCTTATCTTAAGCGGTTGTCAAACTGCTGATACATCAGCTGACGACTCAACCACTTCTTCGCTTGTTTCTAACACAAGTGAGTCTCAATCAAGTAGCACGGAAGAATCTTCTACAAGTGAACAAAGCAATGAAGCTCAAAGTTCAGTAGAGTCTTCAGAGAAACCTTCTGATAAACAGGAAGCGTTTCGGTACCATATCAACCCAACTACCTCAGTCGTAGAACCGATCGATGAGGCCGTTGACCCTAAAGTAGCTCTTTTAACTTTTGATGATTCTCCTGATCAACACGCCGTAGAAATAGCTGAACAATTGAAAGCGATCAATGCCCCTGCCATCTTCTTTGTTAACGGTATGTACATAGAATCAGATGAAGGTAAAGCTAAGCTGAAACAAATTTATGATATGGGATTTGAAATTGGAAATCATACCCAAACACATCCTAACTTAAGTACCATCAGTTCAGAAGAACAACGTGAAGAAATTTTACAAACCAATCAATTGATTTATGAAGTAACCGGTGAAAAACCACGCTTCTTTCGTGCCCCTCATGGCGTAACGACGGAAACATCTGATGCTGTAATGGCTGAAGAAGACATGGTTTCAATGAACTGGACGTATGGATACGATTGGGAAGCGGATTACCAAACAAGTGAAGCTTTATCCGGTATCATGTTAAACACGGAATACCTAAATAATGGAGCGAACCTATTGATGCATGATCGTTCATGGACGAATGGAGCTGTCATTTCTATTGCTGAAGGCTTAATCGAAAAAGGGTTTACCCTAGTCGACCCTAATCTTATTGAATCACCTGAAAGAGAGGAATAAAAAAGTATGAAAAAATGTGCATCATTTTGGCTTGGGTTACTAGCAACAGCGAGCATTGGTTTCGCTCCTCTTGCAGTATCAGCTGAAGAAAATCCTGAACCAACTTTATTAGAAATCAACCCAGAACCAATCCTCAGCACACCTGCTGAGTTTCCTTCACAGTTCACTTACGATAGTGGCATCAACATTGAGTATCCTGAGAATGGCGTAAAAGGGATCTATGTAACAGCTTATTCAGCTGGTGGAACAGATAAAATGAAAGAATTGATTAATTTTGTTAACACCAGTGGACTAAATGCTATGGTCATTGATGTCAAAGACGATGTTGGAAAAATGACAATGGATCTTCAATCTGAAAATGACATTGTTCAACAAAGTACTGAAGCGTTTGTGACTGATCCAGCGGCTATGATGAAACAATTGGAAGAAAATAAAGTCTACCCTATCGCTCGTGTCGTTGTCTTTAAAGACACTTTACTAGCTGAAGCTAGACCGGACCTTTCTTTCAAAAAAGCGGATGGCAGTGTTTGGAAAAACGGCAATGGCGATGCATTTGTTAATCCTTTTTCTAAAGAAGTATGGGACTACAACGTCGAAGTGGCTAAGCAAGCTGCTAAAATGGGCTTCAAAGAAATCCAATTTGATTATGTTCGTTTCCCAGAAGGTTTCGAAAATGAAAGTGATTCATTAACTTATACCCGCGGCGATTACGAAACAAGTGAATTAGATGATGTTCAACAACGTGTTGAAGCAGTCACTGATTTTGTTGAATATGCTCGCGAAGAGTTAAAACCGTATGACGTTGAAGTATCCGTAGATATTTTTGGTTATGCAGCTACTGTTCCCGAAGCACCAGGTATTGGGCAAAACTTTGCTAAGATCTCAGAAAATGTCGATGTCATTTCTTCTATGATTTATCCTAGTCACTGGAATTCTTACTTTGGTATCAGCAAACCTGATTTAGAACCCTATAAATTAGTTGCTGAATACATGAAAGTAGAAAACGACTTGTTAGCAAGTTTAGATACGCCTCCTCAATCCAGACCTTGGATACAAGATTTTACAGCTTCTTACTTAGGTGCAGGAAATTACCAAAATTATGGTGCCGCACAAGTTGAAGACCAAATAAGAGCCTTACACGAAGCTGGAGTAAATGAATTTTTACTATGGGATGCATCCAACAGCTACACTGAAGGCGTTAATTACAATATGGAATAGAATGTCGGATTCCAATCTTTCTTGAATATGTAAACAAAGAACCCCCTCTTATTAAAATGGACCCTATGTCAAAGACATTTAAAAAAAGAGACCTTATGCAATACCTGATAAAAATTGTTCCCTGTAAT
>NZ_JBEMBC010000027.1:0-31750 GCF_040274425.1 Carnobacterium sp. | reverse complement strand
TGCACTTTAGCGGTTTGTTTCAACCTGCCTCAGCGACGTATATAAATATAACAAGTTTTTAGCGTTTCGTCAATCTTTTTTGGGAAATAAAATAAATAAAATTCCATAACTGAACGTTGTTTTAAAAACTTATTCAAAAACCTGTTTTGATTGCAAAAACACGAACTATCCCCTCTTTTATTTACATTTAGTTAGACCTTTTTATACAGTATATTGTTTTTTTATAAATAAAAGTTTCTGTATCTTTTATTTATTGATTAAAAAAGAGTCGTTTTTCATTGAATCCAATGAAAAACGACTCTTTTTTATTTTTTATTTAACTGTTAATCCAATTAGACTCTATGAAACTTGCTCTTCCTGACCCTTGTCTATACCTTGAATAATGAGCTGCATTCTTTTTATAAAACCCTTGATGGTATTCTTCTGCTGGATAAAAAGGTTCAGCAGGTTGAATTTCAGTTAAAATGGGTTGTTTAAAACGACCACTATTTTGCAATGCTTCTTTAGAAGCTTCAGCTAATTGCCTTTGCTCTTCATTGTGATAGAAAATAACAGGACGATAAGATGAACCTCTATCGGCAAATTGTCCACCTGCATCAGTTGGATCTGTTTGCTGCCAATAGATCTCTACTAAATCTTTGTAGCTAAATTTTTCAGGATCAAATGTAATCTGAACCGCTTCTGTATGACCAGTGGTTTCACTACATACTTCTTCATAAGTTGGGTTGACCGTGTGACCACCTGTGTAACCTGAAACAACTGATTCGATACCTGGTTGTGTTTCAAATGGTTTTACCATACACCAGAAACACCCACCTGCAAATGTTGCTTTTTCAAATTTTTGTTCACTCACTATCAATTCCCCCTTTTATTCCTAATGACTAGAGTATAGCACTCAACCTTATTGGTTTACATTATTTTGAATTGCCCTCTTTTAATCTGCTTTACGAATTTCCGTTACGCCACCCATGTACGGAACCAATACATCAGGAATCTTAACTGACCCATCTGCTTGTTGGTAGTTTTCTAAAATAGCCGCTATTGTTCGTCCAACTGCTAATCCTGATCCATTTAGTGTGTGAACGTATTCTAATTTACCTGTTTCTTCATTACGGTAACGTATTTTTGCTCTTCTAGCTTGAAACGCTTCTGTATTTGAGCAAGAGCTGATCTCACGGTACGTTTCTTGTGCAGGGATCCACACTTCTAAGTCGTAGGTTTTTGCAGCAGAGAATCCCATGTCTCCAGTACATAGTGCTAACACACGGTACGGCAAGTTTAGTTTTTGTAAAACTGCTTCAGCATTGTTCGTCATTTTTTCTAATTCATCATAAGAAGTTTCCGGTTTGCTAAATTTCACCATTTCAACTTTATTAAATTGGTGTAGACGTATCAATCCCCGAGTATCTCTACCTGCACTACCTGCTTCTGATCTAAATGAGGGACTTAATGCAGTAAAGTATACTGGAAGTTGCTCCTCTTTTAAAATCTCATTACGGTAGTAGTTCGTCAACGGAACTTCTGCTGTTGGTATCAGTGTTAGATCTGTTCCTTCAATTTGGAATACGTCCTCTTTAAATTTCGGGAACTGGCCTGTACCAAACATTGAATCGCTATTAACTAAATAAGGCGTCATCATTTCTGTATAACCATGTTCACCGGTGTGCAAGTCTAGCATAAAATTATATACTGCTCGTTCTAATCTAGCACCTAGTCCTTTATAGTAGACAAAACGACTTCCAGAAACTTTTGCCCCTCGTTCAAAGTCTAAAATATCTAACTCTTCAGCAATTTCCCAATGCGCTTTTGCTTCAAACGTTACTTCTACAGGCGTTCCCCATTTACGGACTTCAACGTTGTCTGCTTCATCTGCCCCTACTGGCACAGAATCATGTGGTAAATTTGGCAAGCCAGTAGCAATTGTTTCTATTTTCTCATCAATTGCTGCTAATTTCTCATCTAGATCTTTTATTTTTTCTCCAACTTCACGCATTTCTTTTATTTTTTCATCTGCATTCTCTTTGTTGCGTTTTAATGTTGCGATTGCACCAGATACTTCATTACGGTAATTTTTTAATTCTTCTGTTGTCACAATCAAAGAACGTCTTTCACTATCTAAAGTGATGAATTCCTCTAATAGCTCATGTTTAACTCCACGTTCTTCTAACTTTTTAGCCGTTGCATCAAAATCTAATCTTAATTGTTTAATATCTAACATCTTAATCTTCCTTTCTTCTTGTAATTCCTAATCGATTGTACAAAAAAAGCCATTCCGATCCATTATTCATGGGACGAAATGGCCTCAACGTTCGCGGTACCACCCAAATTCAGAAGATTGCCTATGAATCCTCTACTCTTTTCAATCAGATAACGGTCTGGATCCGAAACAATTTTATCAAAAAAGCTGAGTTCATTGTTTACTTCATACGATGGATTCAAAAGATTAAACCATCAGTTTTCACCAACCACTGACTCTCTTTGTGTATTCAATCTATTTTACTAATTCGTATTACTAACGTTCGTGTTCATTCAGTTGCTTACATTCTACCCAATCCCTTTACTTAAGTCAATAAAAAAAAGACTGGAATATTCCCCCAGCCTTTTGATATAAAAGTAATTAAATTTTTAATTAGCGCGCTTTAAAATAAGTCACTAATAAAAGCTTTCACCCAGCGACCCGTTAAAACAAATACATTAGATTTTTCAACAGTTGAAGCAGCTACAACAGTAACTTCTTCTCCTGTATCTCCATTAACGTATCCTAACTCATCGCCTTCACTCATGACTTGCGCGGTTCCTACTTCTGTTCCCTTTTTAATTGGCGCAGTTAAGTTACCCGCTTCATTTAATAAATCTTTTTTGACTTGGACAGTTGCGTTTGTCTTTTCGCTATCCGCACTTGTTGGAACCAATAAAGACACATCCGATTGAACAGCTACCTTTAAAGTATCCTCTTTCCCTTTATCAACGGCTAAAGGCTCTACATCTTCTAACGTTTGGCCTTCTTTAAAGACAGGAACCATATCCCAATTTTCAAATACCCAATCCATTATTTTGTCTGTTTCAGCAAATCGTTTGCTTAAATCTTCTTGTCCATTAGTTGCGTTCATTACGATTGTAATAACACGCATGCCTTCTTCTTCAGCAGTACCTGTCATTGAAGCTCCAGCGAAATCAGTTGTCCCCGTTTTTAATCCATCAACATTCTCACGCTCATAAATCAATCCTGGAAGCATCCAGTTAAAGTTTTGCATTGAAATTTCATCTGATGTACCTTCTCTAAATTTCTTTTCACTAATACTAGAAGTCTTTAACACTTCAGGAAAATCTAACAGTAGACGTTGAGCTACGATCGCCATTTCTCTTGCAGTCATTGAATTTTCACTGTCTTCAGTGCTACCTGGATAAATATTTCCTTGTAAATCAGAATTAGATAAACCAGTTGTGTTGTACAATTCATAATTTGTAACACCCCATGATTCAACTTTTTCATGCATCATATCAACAAATGATTTTTCATCTCCAGCAATATGCTCAGCAAGTGCAATCGTTGCTCCATTTGCTGAATAAATTGCCATTGCTTGGTAAAGTTCTTCTACTGAATATGTATCATCTATTCGTAAAGGAACATTTGATAACTCATAATTTTGGCTGATGTTATGAGCATACTCGCTAATGTTAACTTGATCATCCCATGCCAAGTCGCCATTTTTAATGGTTTCCAGCAAAATATATTCTGTAATCATCTTAGTCATTGAAGCAATGCCTAGTTTTTCATCGCCGTTTTGGTTTAATAATACTTTTCCAGTTGTTGGTTCAATAGCAAACGCTGCTGCTGCCTCTATAGCAGGTTGTTCTATTGTTGCTGCCGATACAGTCGTACTAGCAATTAATGGAGAAAAAGTTCCCAACAATAGCATTGTGACAAATAAGGTACTAATTTTAGTTAATTTCTTCATGATTTTTATTGTCTCCTCAGTCCGTTTGATTTTCTATTTAAGTATTTGTTAAATGATATTCTGTAATAAATGACTACATGCGTTTTCTATGTTAGCGAAATAAACAAAAAAAAACAACCCTCTTTTGTCTAAAATTAATATAAGACGGTTGTTTTTAAAAGGTTTTAGCTAAAATTCCTTTAAATTTAGTCGTTATTTTTTTCAGCTAATTGTTTTAGCGGCAAGTGCATAACAAAGCGAGTTAAATTTCTATCAGAAGAGGCATAAATATATCCTCCATGAAGAGCTACAATACTTTGAGCAATTGCCAAACCTAAACCGGTGCCTCCTGTTTCTTGTGACCGAGACTCTTCCACACGGTAAAAACGATCAAATAATTGGTCCAATGATTTTTGCGGAATAGGCTGTCCATCATTATTTACTGAAACGATCGCTTCTTTTCCAGTTTTTTGGACTTCTATAAATACTTTTTTGCCACCTTTTCCATACTTTAAAGCATTTGAAATTAAATTATTGAACACACGAACTAATTTTTCAGTATCAGCTTCCATTTGGACACTCTCATAAGAAGTAACCACTTCGATTACCATATTCCTTTTTTCTGCTTCCAATTCAAAATCCGCTACCAACTGTTCTAATAATTGCACCATATCAAATTCCGATAGATTTAAAGGCGTAGTGGTTTGACGCACTTTTGTATATTCAAATAAATCTTCTACAAGAACCTTCATTTGTTTCGCTTTCGTGTAGGCAGTATGAGTATATTTCAATAATTCTTCTTCATTTTGATAACGTCTTTCTTCAATCAACCCTAAGTAGCCTATAATAGAAGTTAATGGTGTACGAATGTCGTGACTGACATTCGTGATTAATTCATCTTTAGACTGTTCTATCTGACGTTCATCTTCCATTGCTTGTACTGTGCTATCTACCAAAACATGTATGCTGTCTACTACTTTTTCCATATCTCCACCAAAATCTGTTGTGATACGGTGCTCATAATGGCCTTCTGCGATATAATGCAGCTCACTAATAATATGGTTCAACTGCATCTGTTTGTAGCGTCTTTTTAAACGCCAATAAATTGTTCCTATTGCTACCGTTGTTAAAAAAATGATGAAAAACGGAGTGAGAGAAATAATTTGATTTCCGCGAACGCTAATAATAGCATCTCCAAAAAACCAAAACCCTCTAATAATTTCAGGAGAATCTACAAGCATGCGATTAAAAATAAGAAAAGCAGCATAATACAAAATCAAAATTAATCCAATAGTAATAAATCCTTCAACAATCAACTTACTTTTTTCTTTTCTTGTTAGTTTCAAGTAACTAGTCAACTCCCGTGCTTCATTCTTCTCAAATGGTATTACCGCTCACCAATTTTATACCCTACTCCCCAAACCGTTTGAATCACTTTTTCTCCGCCAGTTGCTTCTTCGATCTTATCTCTTAAATGACTGACATGAACCATAACCGTTTTAGCTGAAACGAGACTTTCTTGCTGCCATACACGTTCAAATATTTCATCTGCACTAAAGACGCGATTTGGATGGCTGGCTAATAAGTATAAAATCCCAAATTCTAAAGCTGTTAACTGAATAAATTCTCCATTAATTGTTCGAACTTCATGCGATTCTTTTTCAATTAACAATGGACCGACCTCAAGTTTATTTTGTTCTTGCGAGTTAGTCATATAATTACTTCTGCGCAATAAAGATTTGATTCTAGCCATCACTTCTAAAGGGTTAAAAGGTTTAGCTACATAATCATCCGCTCCGGTTACCAAGCCTTTAATCTTATCAATATCTGTTGTTTTAGCACTAAGCATAAGAATTGGCAACTGCATCTCTTTGCGGACTTCTTTTACCACTTGATTTCCATCCATATTAGGCATCATCACATCTAGTACCATTAAATCTATATTTTTTATTGTTTTGATTTTTGTTAAGGCTTCTTTTCCGTTATAAGCTTTTTCTACTTCGTATCCTTCATTTTGGATATAAATACTTAACAGCTCTACAATTTCTTTATCGTCATCGACTACTAAAATTTTCATATAATATCCCTCATTTAGACATATTTTTTCCGATTTTACTAATCATATCAGAAAATACTAAAGAATTTATTAAAAGAAGATCAATAAAGTTCTGAATCGAACTTTATTGATCTTCTTTAGTTAACCGTCTATTTATTGAACAGAATAATTTGGCGCTTCATTTGTAATTTGTACATCATGAGGGTGAGATTCGCGTAGACCGGCTCCACTCATTTGAATAAATTGTGTTTCTTCGCGTAATTGCTCTAAGTTTCCTGCTCCAACATATCCCATACCTGAACGTAATCCACCAAGCATTTGGAAGACAATATCAGAAACAGCTCCTTTATAAGCAACACGTCCTTCAATACCTTCTGGAACTAATTTGTTTGCTTCATTTACGCCACCTTGGAAATAACGATCGCTTGAACCTTTTTCCATAGCAGCTAAACTTCCCATACCACGATATGTTTTGAAGCGACGACCTTGGAAAATTTCAAATTCACCAGGAGATTCGTCTGTACCAGCAAGCATGCTACCTAGCATAACAACATGTCCTCCAGCGGCTAATGCTTTTACGATATCTCCAGAATATTTAATTCCACCATCTGCAATGATCGCACGTCCATATTCGCGAGCCACTGCTGCTGAATCATAGATAGCGGTAATTTGCGGGACACCAACTCCAGCAACCACACGTGTTGTACAAATTGATCCAGGACCAATTCCTACTTTAACTACATCCACACCTGCTTCATATAAAGCACGAGTCGCTTCACCTGTTGCTACATTCCCTGCGATTAAGGTAGCTTCTGGGAACTCTTCACGAATTTCTTCAATTTTACGAATAACGCCTGCACTATGACCATGAGCTGTATCAATAACAATTGCATCAGCGCCAGAATCAATTAACGCGTGCGCACGTTCAAACGTGTCACTTGTTACACCAACTGCTGCCGCAACAAGTAAACGACCATGAGAATCTTTTGCAGCATTGGGAAATTCAAGAATTTTCTCAATATCTTTGATGGTTATCAAACCACTAAGACGACCATTTTGATCGACAATTGGTAATTTTTCAATTTTATGCTGTTGTAAAATTTGCTCTGCTTCTTTCAAAGACGTTCCTGTTGGCGCAGTAACTAAGTTTTCTTTTGTCATTACTTCATCAATTTGAATAGAGTAATCCGCTACAAAACGTAAGTCACGGTTTGTTAAAATTCCTACTAGAATACGTTCATCCATAGTATTTACGATTGGTACGCCACTGATGCGGTAACGACTCATTAATTGTTCTGCTTCTGAAACGGAATGGGTGGGAGTTAAAAAGAAAGGATCCAGGATAACGCCGCTCTCAGAACGTTTTACTTTTCTAACTTCATCTGCTTGCTGTTGGATAGTCATATTTTTATGGATGACACCTAAGCCGCCTTGACGTGCCATAGCGATCGCCATTCTTGAGTCTGTTACAGTATCCATACTCGCACTCATGATAGGCACATTCAATTTAATATTTTTAGCTAGTTGAACACTTAAATCTACATCATTTGGTAAAACATGGCTTTCAGCAGGTACTAGCAATACATCATCAAAAGTGAACCCTTTTTTTGCAAATTTTGTTTCCCAGTTAGACATTACAACCATCCGCTCCTTTTTCTCCACTTAATTTGTTCGATAATTTTATCTACAAAAATAACAGAGATAGCGGGCTTAGTCAAGAGTTGAATTGAAAATCCTTCATTACTTCGGTCTTTCCTTCAAGCATATTAGCATACAAAGTGTTATCGATGAAAAAAGCATGAGAAAAAAGCTAAAACCGCCTAAAATTAATTTAGTCGATTTGAGCTTTTAAATTCTTTCCAATTTATACGTTAATCTTAAAATAATCCGCCGCGAATATTTAATTTGCGTTTTGCAAAATATTTGGCCACAAAAGCAAGTGCACCAATAACAATGTTACTTATTGCATTTAAGGGGATATTCACAACTGGAGGAACGACCATCATTGATCCCGTCATGACGATCATTAGAGATAGCATTCCAACAGTGGAGACTAGGATATAGCGGAACATACCACCTTTTTTCGGGTTTTTTCTGTCCGGCATATTTTTTGAGATCCAAAGAATGACTAATCCACCAACAATAAAGTTCAGTAACGTAGTGATCAATCCCAATGATGAACCTTCTACATTATTAAACAAGCCAGAAAGACCTGTTATAATGGAAAACAATCCACCTATCATTAATCCACCATCTAAAGCAATTTTCCAATTCTCAGAAGGTCCTTCTTGAGCTTGAGTTGGTTTTGCAACTATTTTGTCCGCACACTCAGTAACGGTGCCATATAATTGGCGAGCCGTTTCTCCTGATTTTTGGCGTTCAACTAAATTATGAAGCATCTCATTAACTATTTCTTCTTTTTTAGTTTCAGGAACGTTTCTTTCCACTAGAGCTTTATTCAAACTCATCATGTACTGTTCATTCTTTTTTGTTAATTTTTTAATTAATGTGTTGTTTTCTTCTTTTTTTGTCTGAATTGAACTTGCATGTACTTCTTCCATGAATCAATTGCCCCTTTCTAGGCCTTGCTCTTTGAAACTAATGGTTACTTATACATTAAACCTAAATAATAGGATATCTCCGTCTTTAACAACATACTCTTTTCCTTCAGAACGCATACGACCTGCTTCTTTTGCCGCTTGTTCACTTTCGTATTTATCGAAGTCTTCATAAGAGATTGTTTCTGCACGAATAAATCCGCGCTCAAAATCACTATGAATAATTCCAGCCGTTTGAGGAGCTTTCATTCCTTTTTTAAAGGTCCATGCGCGAACTTCTTGAACACCTGCTGTAAAGTACGTTCCCAAACCTAAAAGGTTATATGTTGAACGGATCAATTTATCTAATCCTGATTCTTCAATTCCTAATTCTTCCAAGAATAATTCTTTTTCTTCGTCTTCAAGTTCTGCAATTTCTTCTTCAATTCTCGCACAAATCACAATAACTTCTGCGTTTTCTTCTTCAGCAAATTTGCGTACTTGATTGACAAGCTCATCATTCTCAGTATCCGCTACTTGATCCTCAGAAACATTCGCTACGTATAATACAGGTTTTGTCGTTAATAGAAATAAACTTTTAACGATTTTTTCTTCGTCTTCAGTAAATTCGATTGAACGAGCTGATTTACCTTCTTCTAAAACGGGTTTGATTTTATCCAAAACAGCTAACTCAGCCACAGCTTCTTTATCCTTCGTACGTGCAATTTTCGATACACGAGTATAGCGTTTTTCAACTGACTCTAAATCAGCTAGAACCAACTCTAAATTGATGGTCTCAATATCTGAAATTGGATCAACTTTTCCTTCAACGTGAATAATATTGTCATCTTCAAAACAACGAACAACGTGGCAAATAGCATCTACTTGGCGAATGTTAGCTAAGAATTTATTTCCTAGCCCTTCCCCTTTGCTTGCTCCTTTTACGATTCCGGCAATATCTGTAAATTCAAAAGTAGTAGGAACAGTTTTCTTTGGTGATACTAATTCTGTCAAGCGTGTCAAACGGTAATCAGGAACTTCTACAACTCCCACGTTCGGGTCAATAGTTGCAAATGGATAATTTGCAGCTTCTGCTCCAGCTTTTGTAATGGCGTTAAATAAGGTTGATTTACCTACATTTGGTAAACCTACGATTCCAGCTGTTAATGGCATGTTTAAATTCACTCTTTCTCTTTTAATAGTTTTGTTGTTAATTTTGTTCTGCTTTTTCTAAAACTTTTTTCATTTTCTTTTCAAAATCTCTTCTTGGCATCATGACCATATGTCCGCATTGTGTGCATTTAATGCGAATGTCCATACCCATTCTAATGATCTGCCAACGGTTTGCCCCGCAAGGATGAGGTTTTTTCATTTCAACAATATCATTCAAATCGTAATTTTTTTCCATCGTTAATCTCCTATGCGTTTATTCATCATCAAATTGAATCTCTAGAATATCTAAAATACGCGTCAAATCATCAGTAGAAAGGTATTCAATTTCAATTTTCCCTTTTTGATTTTTTTCATTTATAGAGACACTGGTGCCAAATTTATCCATTAACCGTTCTTCGCTTTCACGAATATAGTAAGGTTTTTTGACTTCTTTTTTTGGCTGTTCAATTTCTTCTTTAGACTGGTTCATCTTGTTCACTAATTGTTCTAATTGACGAACCGTTAAATGTTCTTTGACCACTCGTTTAGCTAATTTTGAGATTTGTTTTTTGTCTTTTAAGCCTAACAATGTTCTTGCTTGACCCATTGAGATTTCTTCTTTTTGGAGCATCTCTTTAACAGCATCTGGCAGCCCTAATAAACGCAAATAATTGGCGATATATGGTCGGCTTTTACCTAACCGTGTAGCTACTTCTTCTTGAGTCAATTTTAATTTTTTCATCATCATTTCATACGCTTCTGCTTCTTCTAAAGAGGTTAGATCTTCCCTTTGTAGATTTTCCAGAACCGCAACTTCCATCATCTTTTCTTCATCAAATTCACGAATAATGGCTGGTATTGTTTCTTTTCCGGCTAGTTTAGAAGCTCTAAAACGACGTTCTCCAGCTATGATTTCATAGCCTTTTATTTTAGATTCACGAAGAATAATTGGTTGGAAGACACCCGATACTTTAATAGATTCTGCTAATTCGTTTAAAGCTGTTTCATCAAATGTTTTTCTCGGTTGGTAAGGATTTGGTCTGATATCGGTTAAGGGTATTTTCTGAACTTGTTCATTAGCTGCATTGATATTTGAAAGCTCTGCATAGTCTCCAAAAAGAGCGTCGATTCCTCTTCCCAACCCTTTGCTATTTTTATTAGCCATTTGCTAGCACTTCCTTCGCTAATTCAAGATAGACTTCTGCTCCTCTAGAACGTGCATCGTAATCAATGATTGACAATCCGTGACTTGGAGCCTCAGATAAACGAATATTGCGTGGAATAATCGTTTTATAAACTCTTTCTCGGAAGTATTTTTTCACTTCATCGACTACTTCATACCCTAAATTCGTACGTGCATCCAACATTGTCAATAAGACACCTTCAATTTTCAATTCAGGATTAAAATGTTTTTGGACCAGGCGAACGGTATTTAACAATTGGCTTAATCCTTCTAGAGCGTAATATTCACATTGAACTGGAATCAAAATAGAGTCACTTGCGGTAAATGCATTAATGGTCAAATGACCTAATGATGGCGGGCAGTCGATCAAAATATAATCATAGTCATCTCTTACTTTTTCTAAAGCTTGTTTCAATCTAGACTCTCTAGCCATTTGCGAAGTTAATTCAATTTCTGCACCTGCTAATTGAATTGTAGCTGGGACGACCCACAAATTCTCTCTTGAAGAAGGCAGGACGACATCTTTAACAAGTGTTTCGTTTACTAAAATATCATAAATGTCTTTTTCAACATCTGACTTGCGTACGCCTAAACCACTTGTTGCATTTCCTTGTGCATCAATATCGACTAATAATATTTTTTTACCAAAATATGCTAAACAAGCACCTAAGTTGACTGTCGTCGTTGTTTTACCAACTCCGCCTTTTTGATTTGCGACTGATATAATTCGTGCCATCCTATTTCCTCCATCTGTGTTTAATATCCCCTAGTAACTTTCTTGAAACTGATTTAAGTGCAACAAGCAAAAATAGGAGAAAAATTACATTATGCGTATTTTTCTCCTACGCATTTGTTCAAAATGAATTTTTTCATTTATCGCTCTTTATTTACTTATTTTTTTAATTTCAATTGTGATACGGTATACATCTTCTAGGTCCTCTTCTATTGCTTCTAAAGGCATGCCTGTTTCTTTTATTAGTTCAACTGATTTATTGATGGTATTTAAAGCCAATCGAAGATCCTTGGAAATTTTTCTAACTCGTCTTTTCGGCTGCTCTTGAGTATTGTTTTTCTCTGCTACTTTTTGCTTTACTAAACGCTCTGTTTCCTTAACGGTTAGTTTTTTTTCAATAATAACACTTAATAATTCAGTCTGTTCCTCATGCGATAAGGCTAATACGCTGCGACCATGTCGTTCTGTGATCGTTCTGTTAAGCAAAGCTTCTTTTAAAGGTTCTGCTAACTTTAGCAACCGTAATTTATTGGCTATGAAAGATTGGCTTTTCCCAATGCGTTGCGCTAAAGCTTCTTGTGTCAACTCATTTAATGCCATCAAACCTTGATAAGCTTCAGCTTCTTCAATAGCTGTCAATTCTTCTCTTTGTAGATTTTCAATCAACGCAACCGAAGCTGTTTCGTTATCTGTCATCTCTTGAACAATGGCTGGTACTTCTTTCCATTCCAAAAGTTGCATCGCACGAAAACGGCGTTCCCCTGCAACAATTTCATACTTATCTTCTTCATATTTTCTAAGAATGATGGGCTGGATCAATCCGTGAATATGAATTGTACGAGCTAATTCATCCAACTTTTCTTCATTAAAAACTTTTCTAGGCTGAAAACGATTAGGAACAATCTGTTGTACAGCAATTTCTTGAACATGTTTTTGTTTTTTTAACACTTCTAACAAAACATCTTCTCCGTTTTCAGTTTTCTTTTTAGACTTTCCTGAACCAAATAAATCAGACAACGCCATTCTTTTTCTCTCCCTCAGTCCTATATGTCCTTTGATTCTATTGTATCAAAAAACGCTCTTATTGAGTAGTTGAATCCGAATAGAAACTGTCTGATAAGTAGCGGTTTCTACTATAATGGATTCTTATTTGGTGTTCCCGGTTTTCTTGGATATTTTTTTGGTGATTCTTTCTTTTTATCGATTAAAACGATATGTCGTTCCCCAGCTTCACGTGGCAGTTCAAAAACAAACTCTTCACGAAACTTTCCGCCCAATGTAGCAATTGCTTTTTGTCCTTCAGCCATTTCTTCTTTGGTATTACTTGCTTTTAGAGCAATAAAAAGCCCATCTTTTTTAACTAATGGCAAACACAATTCAGATAAAACACTCATACGTGCAACGGCTCTAGCCGTTACAAAATCAAATGATTCACGAAATTGTTTATTTTGACCAAATGTTTCAGCACGGTCATGATAAAAATGAACGCCATCTAATTCTAGTGTTTGCGCTAATAATGTTAGAAATTGAATTCTTTTATTTAATGAATCAACTATAGTGACTTCTAATTGTGGGAAAATGATTTTTAGGGGGATGCTTGGAAACCCGGCACCTGCACCTACATCACATAGGCTTTGGACCCCTTTAGTAAAATCCACATATAGTCCAG
The DNA here is from genome assembly GCF_040274425.1 of Carnobacterium sp. Lineage (NCBI taxonomy): Bacteria > Bacillati > Bacillota > Bacilli > Lactobacillales > Carnobacteriaceae > Carnobacterium > Carnobacterium sp. The sequence goes on along the minus strand of NZ_JBEMBC010000027.1, from coordinate 18,482 downwards.
CTGTAATCGAATCATAGAAATGTTTTAAATACACTTCTTCTTTTTGGGTAATTGCAGTCAAATTAATTTTTTCGTTCCATTCTTGCAACAGTTTAAGGTATTGATCGAATTGTTCCATTTGCTTCTCAGTAACCACTAATCCCTTATCTTCAAGGGCTTTTTTAAACTCTTCTGGATTCATTAACTCAACTCCTTTTTACTAACGTGAAACACTATTTGTTTCACAAATCCATCGTTTTAACTGTATAACAAATTGACTGGAAGTGCAATGCTTTAAAGCATTTTTTCCGCTATATAAATAGATTAAATTTTATAACATCCGGCTTTAAATGAGAATTAGATAAAATGAATTAAAATTAAATGATAGAAATTGTTGACATTGTCTTGTAAGCTTGTTAGAATATTGGAAATAGTCAGAAAACAATTAATGAAAAAGGAGATGTTCAATATGAAAACTACAGTCGAATCGTTTAGCTCACGTTCTCAATTGAACGTATCTTTAGTCATTATTAACTTATTAATTTAGCCCAGGATTCGAACTATTCATTTAGTTGAGTCCTAGTTTGCGTATCTAGGGCTCAATCATCGAACTGATGAGGCAAGCCTTTATACAAAGGCTTGCCTCTTTTTATTTGGAAAATTCGAAGACTCATAAGTGTTGGATGTCTGTTAAACAAAAATACGGAGGCGATTAAATATGAAGAACTATCTAACAGAAAGAATGTATAAGGCATCATCAGGGATTGCGAATGCTATTTTTGTAACGATTGGGATTGGTTTACTATTAGAAACAATTGGAAATATGACTGGATTAACGATTTTAGTTATTATTGGAACAGCCGTTAAAATGTTGATGGCTCCTGCTATTGGTGCTGGTATCGCCGTTATGTTAGGTGGAAATACACTTACAATTTTTAGTGCTATGGCTGCTGGAGCAATCGGAGCCGGCGCTATTCAAACGACAGCAGATGGAATGATCACTATTGCCACAGGTGAACCAATTGGTTGTCTCATTGCAGCTACCATCGCTACATTTGTTGGTAAACGTATTTCAGGTAAAACACCTTTAGACATGATGGCTATACCGATCACAGCGGTCTTAGCTGGTGGTGTAGCTGGTTACTACTTAAATCTTGTGATAGCTCCATTCTTAAACATGGTTAGTGCTTTTATCTCTGCCTCCGTTGCTGGTTCACCAGTTATTGGCGCAGCCGTGATTTCAGTCGTTGGTGGGCTCGTATTGATGTCTCCTGCTTCTTCAGCCGCTATTGCAATTGCACTAAACCTTGACCCTGTTTCAAGCGCTGCTATGTTGGTAGGAACGACTAGTATGTATATTGGCTTTTCTTTTGTCTCTATGCGTCAAAATAATCTTGGTGGATTTTTAGCACAATTTGTTTGTACACCAAAAGTACAATTGCCGAATATCGTTAAAAATCCGCGGATTTTAATTGGCCCAACTTTGGCTGCAGCAGTAGCCGCTCCCATTTCAACTGTTGCTCTTGGTTTTACAGCACCCAGCGCTTTAGGCGGATTAGGTTTTTGTTCATTGATTGCTCCACTAAACATTTTTGTATCTCAAGGAAGTGGATCATTTGCTGTTTATATCCTGACTGCTTGTTTGGTTCCCATTGCTATTACAGTAGTAGTAAATAAAGTATTAGAAAAAGCTAGTTGGTTGCGTAAAGGAGATATGGCTTTAGTAGTAGAATAATCTGATGGTTACACTATTAGCCTTCACCTCATTTGAATCCTTATGCAAACGAAAAAGAGACATAAATCCTTTTATGGATTTATGTCTCTTTTTTTCATGGTCCCTACTGGGCTCGAACCAGCGACCCCTACCTTGTCGAGGTAGTGCTCTCCCAACTGAGCTAAGAAACCTTTTATTGTTTGCGTTTGCAACATCATTAAGTATACCTTAAACAATTGATTCCGTAAATATAGAATTCTATTTATTTTTAACATTTATATTATTTCCTGGGAAATAATAATCGAAAAGAGCCTTACAATTTAAGCATCAGCTTAATTGTAAGGCTCTTTTCGTAGTAACTATCTATACTTGTACTTTTGCAATTTTCCCTTGTTCTACATAAACCATTAAAATCGAAATATCTGCTGGATTCACACCACTAATACGGCTAGCTTGGGCAATTGTTTCAGGCTGAATTTTAATCAGCTTTTCCTTTGCCTCTGTAGCGATACCATTGATAGCAGCATAATCAATATTTTCCGGTATACGTTTATTTTCCATACGTTTTAATTTATCCACTTTTTGAGAAGCTTTAGCGATGTATCCTTCGTATTTCACTTGAATTTCTACCTGTTCTTCTACGGCTAATGGAAGTTCATAGTCTCGAGGGACGAATGCTAAAAGATCTTGATATGAAACTTCTGGACGACGCAAGAAGTCTTTAGCTAAAATGCCATCTTTTAAAGGTGCTTGATTATTTTCAGTTAAATACGATTGGATTTCAGCAGTTGGTTTCAAACGAATAGAACCTAGACGTTCTATTTCTCCTTCAAATTGAGCTTTTTTCGCTACAAAGGTATCGTAACGTTCTTTTGTTACTAGTCCTATTTGATGACCGATTTCAGTTAATCTAAAATCTGCATTATCATGACGTAACAATAAACGGTATTCTGCACGAGACGTCAATAAACGATAAGGTTCATTCGTACCCTTCGTCACTAAGTCATCAATCATAACGCCGATGTATCCTTCACTACGTTTCATGACAAAAGGTTCTTTTCCTTGCACTTTAAGTGCTGCATTGATACCAGCCATGATTCCTTGACCAGCGGCTTCTTCATAACCGGAAGTTCCGTTCATTTGACCAGCAGTGAACAAGTTTTCAACCACTTTCGTTTCTAAAGAAGGACGTAATTGATGAGGCGTAACCACATCGTATTCAATTGCATATCCGGTACGCATCATTTCTGCGTTTTCCAACCCTTCAATTGAATGTATAATATCTTGTTGAACATCTTCTGGAAGAGACGTTGATAAACCTTGGACATAAACTTCTTCTGTATTGCGTCCTTCAGGTTCTAAAAACAATTGATGTCTTGGTTTGTCACTAAAACGGACAACTTTATCTTCAATTGATGGGCAGTAACGTGCGCCTACTCCTTCAACGATTCCCGTAAACATTGGTGCACGGTGAAGGTTATCTTGAATTTTTTGATGAGTCGATTCATTTGTGTACGTTAACCAACACGATAACTGATCTTTTAAATATGCACTATTTGGTGTTTCATAACTAAAGTGATTCGCTTTTTCGTCACCGGGTTGTTCTTCTGTCACGCTGTAGTCAATAGTTGAAGATTTAACTCTAGGAGGTGTTCCGGTTTTAAAACGATTCAATTCAAAACCATTTTCGAGTAAACTTTCAGAAAGCTTAACAGATGGTTGCGAGTTATTTGGACCAGAAGAATATTTCAGCTCACCAATGATAATTTGACCACGAGAAGATGTACCTGCTGTTAAAATAACCGCCTTAGATCGATAGATTGCACCAGTATTCGTGATGATTCCTTTGCATATACCGTCTTCGATAATCAGTTCGTCAGCAATTCCTTGTCTTAAAACAAGATTTTCTGTTTCTTCAATGGTTTTTTTCATTTCATTTGCATACATAAATTTATCTGCTTGGGCGCGTAAAGCTCTAACAGCAGGCCCTTTCCCGGTGTTCAGCATTCTCATTTGAATATATGTTTTGTCAATATTGCGGCCCATTTCACCGCCAAGAGCATCAATTTCTCGGACTACAACACCTTTGGCTGGTCCTCCAATTGATGGATTACATGGCATAAAAGCAACCATATCTAGATTAATAGTGATTAAAAGCGTTTGACTTCCCATTCTTGCTGCTGCTAATGCGGCTTCTGATCCAGCGTGTCCTGCACCAACAACGATTACGTCAAAATTTCCAGCTTCGTAATGATTCATTTAAACAATCCCTTCTTTCCAATCTTTCTCTTTGTTTATTTATGTCGAATTTATTTTTTGTTTATTCATTGAGTTGAGTTGTGTATCTAAACGTTGTACTTCGCATCCTTTTAGTTGAGCTTCACTTCCCAGACACTGAGTAATTTTCAAGATTTGACGCAATGCGCGGGATGCTCTTGCTTTCAATTCTTGAAAATCGCTGTGTGTCTAAACGGGAAGTTCAGCATCCTTTTAGTTGAGCTTCGCATACCAGACTTTCGGAAAAAACGTAATTCCTACAGGGGTGAAACATCCCTTACAGAATTCCTTGTTTTTCTATCAAGTCTAAGCGGTATGCTACACATCCTATCTATTTTCCTAGGCAGAATTGGCTGAATAGTTGGGTCAGCAGTTCGTCTTGAACGCTGTCTCCTGTAATTTCGCCCAATAGATCCCAACAGCGTGTCATATCTATTTGAATAAGATCAACTGGCATACCAGCTTCTACTCCATTAATGACTTCATCTAACGCCTCTTCTGCATCGTTTAATAGTGCAATATGGCGCACATTAGATACGTAAGTAGCATCACGTTCACCAGTTTGTCCAGTGAAAAAGAGATCAGCTATTTTCTTTTCTAAAACATCTACACCTGATTTAGATAAAATAGAGGTCTTCACAATGCTCTCTTGATCTACTAGCGTTTCGAGTTCCGTTAAATCTAATTTATTTGGCAAATCCATTTTATTCAAAATAATAATACGGTGGTGTTGGCTTGTTGCTTCAATTAATGCTTTATCTTCTATTGTTAAAGATTCGCTTTGGTTAAAGACTAACAATACTAAATCTGCATCGCTTAGGGCTTGACGACTACGTTCCACGCCAATACGTTCAATAATATCTTCTGTTTCACGGATACCTGCTGTATCTACCAGTTTTAATGGCACACCTTTAACACTGATGTATTCTTCAATGACATCTCGTGTGGTACCAGCGATATCTGTAACAATGGCTTTTTCTTCATCCAACAAGTAATTTAATAAGCTTGATTTCCCAACATTTGGTCGTCCAATAATTGCTGTTGCAAGACCTTCTCTTAAAATTTTCCCTTGACTAGCCGTTTCTAGCAACTGTTGAATTGAAGCTTTAACTAATTTAGCTTTTTCAATCAACAATTTCGAAGTCATTTCTTCAACGTCATCGTATTCAGGATAATCAATGTTCACTTCTACTTGAGCTAATGTATCTAGTATGTCTAAACGCAAATTACGAATTAAATTAGACAAGTTTCCATCTAATTGCTTTAATGCAACATGCATAGCTCTGTCTGTTTTAGCCCGTATCAAATCCATTACTGCTTCTGCTTGAGACAAGTCGATTCGTCCGTTCAAGAAAGCCCGTTTTGTAAATTCACCGGGTTCAGCTAAGCGAGCGCCATTTTGTAAAACACATTGCAAAACTTGATTGACAGAAGTAATCCCCCCATGACAATTGATTTCAACGACATCTTCTCGAGTAAAGGTTTTGGGTTCACGCATAACAGATACCATTACTTCATCTATCGTTTCATTCGTTTTTGGATTTTCAATGTGGCCATAGTGAATAGTATGACTCTTTTGCTCAGCAAGTACTTTTGAACCAGATTTATATACGCGATCTGCAATTTCAATAGCTTGTTCCCCACTCAGCCTTACTATCCCTATTGCCCCTTCACCAGGAGGCGTCGAAATAGCTGCAATTGTTTCAAATTCTAATGTCACGCTCTCTCACTCCTTCTATTTTTTTGCACGAAAAAAGTGCCCACTCCACCCTTTTGTTTTTTACAAAAGGAATGGAAAGCACTTTGACTACTTTTATCATTCAGATAAGTTATTTAATTTTCAGTATATTTAATGTTAATTTGTTGTTCCGTTAAGACTATACAAGTTCTCTAACTATTTGTCAATAACTTCAGTTGACTTTATTCATGATTTACTTTGATGATTTAACACTGATTTGTACTTCTTCGTACTCTGCTTCATTGTAGCTATCTAACAATCCCTTTTCCATAATCGTTGCTTTAGAAACTACTTTTTGAATCAATCTACTATTAATAGAATCTTCAAAAGGGAAAACGTCTAATGCAATCGTCTCTTTATCGATCCAGCTTGGCTGCATATTCGTTTCATTTAACCCAAGATCTTCAGATAATGAAAGTCCTTTTTTAAAAAAGGGGTGAATCGATTCTTCAGTGGCTCCAGGTTCGTTGACACATGCATAGACAGAAAGAGTATCTCCTAATGCCAGTAAAGCGTAATGGAAATCAAAAATACGTTTATCAAAATGATCCAATGCAGCAATGATTCGATTTTTCCGTTCTTCTTCTTGTTTGAGAAATGCCTGTGATTCTTCAGAAGAATCTTTTAAAAAGAACTGAGTGTAATGTCCGCTGCAAAGTAATGCTGCATAAGCATCAACTTTTTCAACTTCATCGATGCCATAAGTATAAAAAATAATCTTCGGTGCTTTCGGAAAGTCAAAAAGTGAATAAGGAACTTGCTTTTTATCGTTCCAAAAAGGGCTTTTATCAAGATATTCCCATCCATAGTCATGCATGCGAATGGCATAATCTACTGATTTTCTTAACTCTTCACCTTGAAATAAGGTTGTTTTCCATTGAGCTATAACGTCTCCAGCGAATTGAGCATGGTTCTTTTGTTCAATCATAACAAAATCATTTTCCCGTTCTCTAATAATCATAATGATGCACCCTTTCGACTTGTTTCAGTTAGCCATCAGCTAGAATCTTCATTCTTTTTGACGACTGTTTCACTTTTCATTATACCATTAATTTTAAATTCCTCTTATTTATAGATCACTTCAAATTCTTCACATACGACAAGAATATTGTCATGAAAGACTAATCCGCTTTGTTTATAAGCTTTTTCAAAAAAGGCTTCGTGGACTTCTCTCCAGTACCGTAGTGAACGATCTCCCTCGCCTTCTTTAAATGCATGTTCTTCGGATACTTCTAAAAAAGGGACCACAGACACTTTGATCGTCTTTGTGATGCAGACTGCCTCTTCATTAGCATCAAGTATGATGTTTAACTCTCCTACTTGGGGTAATGCCTCGTTTTCTATCGCATATTCTTCATAGGCAGAAGCCGTAGCAGTTTTTACTTGTTCAATGGTTAAACGTGCTAATTCATCTGGTACTGCACCGTAACTCCAAGCTTGATAAGTTTTGTTCTGATATTCTGGGTATAGTGAAACGAAATTCTGCCACATTTGTTGTGCTTTCATAATATGTACTCCTTTCTTATACAATAAATTTAACAGTCAATAAAATTAGTTGATGCAATGGATAGTAAAGATAACCAAAAAGTTTAGGTATTTTTTTAGTCTCTATATAGTTGTCTATTAATAGTAGAAAAATGGCTAAACAGGCAAAAATCTGGACAGACGGCCAGACAAAAACATGCAATGACAGAAAGAGTATTCCTCCAAGTGGCTTATGAATGAATACCATACAATAAATAGCCCATCCCAATAAAAAACCATATATTCCATACTCACAAAAGTAACTCAGTATTAATGCCAGAACAAAAAAACGCTTATCTTTAATAGAAAGTGCCACCAGAGCCAATGTAAATAATATATTAAACACTGTTCCAGAATAAAAGCTGATTGGAATCGTTAAAATACCTGTGCCTATCAATTGAAAAAGATATCTTTTGAAATTCCTAGTATTTTTAGTCCCTTGAATCGTTGTGTATAGAAAACATGGAAAAGCTATCCTTCCTATGATACGAAGCCAAATGAGATCAGGATATAAGTAATAACCGATATGATCGATTGTCATTGTAATAATTCCAATCCATTTGATTGCATTGATCTTATTGTAACTTTCCTCTTGTGTCATTTCAGCCCTCCCACTGCAAAAAAACCTTTATTTGCAAGTATTTACTACTATTTACATACTCCGTAACACTGCTTCTTTCATGTGCATTTTATAAAAAAAATTACATATTAAGTCATATTTTACATGAAATCACCAATTTTGTATTCCTTTGGTAATGAAACTCTTTAAATAATACAGAATGAATAAGAAACGATGACGAATGCCCTAAAGGCCTTTTAATTTTTTTTCACCGTGGTAGGATAGCATTTGTTGAAGGAACAACCCTTCATTTTTAATAGCATCTAGAGATTGTATGGAACATTGTCGCTCAGAATCCACAGTCAACTTCTCCTACTATTATGTAGGAAACAAACTATATTTAACACACAAAGGAGATCAATAAAAAATGAAAAACTTTAAGTCGAAATTATTTGTAGCAAGCGCAACTCTAGCTTTAACAGGTGTCATGGCTGTTTCAAACCCATCAGAAGCTTCTGCTGCTGAGTATACTTCAAGCACTTGGGAAGCTCGTTCAGTAGATGCGATCAAACAAGATCTTAAAAGCACTGAAGACGGAAGCACTAAATATACTATCCAATGGGGCGATACATTATCGTCTGTAGCCTTGGCAACTAATTTATCTATTAATGATTTAGTAGATGTAAATGATATAAATAATGCAAACACTATTTATAGTGGAAACACTATTTCTTTATCTGCTGACCATTCAACTGTTACTATTGAAACACCTGAAGACACTAAAAGCTATGATGTTAGTACTCCAGATGTTGTAGAAGTAGAGCCTGCTGCCGAAGAAGCACCAGTTGTTGAAGAACAAGCTCCTGTTGCTGAAGAAGCGCCAGTCGTTGAAGAACAAGCTCCCGCTGCTGAAACTGCACAATCTGGTAAAACAGTTACTGTTGAAGCAACAGCTTATTCAACAAATCAACCTGAATTGAGCGATACTACTGCAACTGGAATCAACTTGAATGAAAATCCAAAAGTGATTGCTGTTGACCCAAGCGTTATTCCATTAGGTTCAACTGTCTACATTCCAGGACAAGGTACATTTATTGCTGGTGACACTGGTAGTGCCATCAAAGGAAATCGTATTGATGTTCACATGACTGATTTAAACCAAGCATTAGCTTTTGGTAGACAAACAATGGAAGTTCAAATTTTAAACTAATACCACTAAATAAAACCTAACTTATTCATATCCCCCAGATGTTGAATAATTAAAAAGATCCACCTAAGAGAGTTCAATCTTTTAGGTGGATTTTTTTTGTTATTTATTTATAGCTTGAATAGATATGTGAGCAGACTGTTCAAAATCAAATAATCCTAAATCTGTTAATTTCAACTTTGGAATAACCGGAAGTGTTAAAAATGATAATGTCAAAAATGGATTGAAATTTAGTTCTTCTCCAATAGTGGCGACTGCCTGATTCAGTTCTTTTAAATTTTGGTCAACAACTAAATAATCTAATTCTGTCATTAATCCTGCTACAGGCAAGGCCAATGAAGCGAGTACTTCTTTCCCTGCTACTACAGCTAAACCACCATTGGTTTTGATGACTTGTTCAACTGCTTTTAGTATTTCCTGATCAGAAGTTCCCACTGCTACGATATTGTGTGAATCATGCGCCACCGTTGTAGCAATTGCTCCTCTATTTAACCGGAACCCTTTTACAATACCCAAGCCGACATGGTTGGATCTGTTATGTCGTTCAATAACAGCAATCTTCAACTGATCATTTTCGATTGAAGGAACAAAACTGTCATTTTCAACTGTGACATTTTCCTTTAAATGATTCGTAACTAAACTATTGGGAATAATTCCGATTACGTTACACAAAGGATCTGTTAAAGGTATCGCTAATGTTGCTGTTGTTAATTCTTGGGTGTTTATTTTTGCTAAATCCGCACCTATAAGTTTTTTTTCTATATTGGTCTCAAATAAATCATGATTTAAATTCCCATTATCTGAAATACAAACACCTTTTTTATAGACTTGATCAATAGCAACTGTTTCTAAATCATCTAAAATTAAAAAGTCAGCCTGATAACCTGGAGCAACAGCTCCTAAATGTTTCAAATTAAAACATTCAGCTGTATTTAACGTTCCCATTTGTATAGCTGTTATAGGATCTAAGCCTTTTTGGATAGCTAAGCGTACAATATGATCAATACTTCCTTCTTCCAATAAATCATCAATCAATTTATCATCTGTGACAAATAGACATCTTCTAGCGTTTTTTGCTGTTACAGCAGGCAACAAGGCCGTTAAGTCTTTAGCTACTGTTCCTTCTCGAATCATCAAGTACATACCCAAATCTAAACGGTCTTTTGCTTCCTGTGCAGTTATACTTTCATGATCCGTTCGAATTCCAGCTGCTAAATAAATATTTAATTCTTCTCTTGTCAGACCAGCAGCATGTCCATCAATAAAACCATTGGCATCTTGAACCATTGCAATTTTATCCATCATGAAATTGTCTCCATTTTTAACAGATGGGAAATCCATTACTTCTGCAAGTCCTAATACTTCAGGTTCAGATAAGAAAGGCTCAAGTTGTTCAGCATTCAATAATGCACCGTTATTTTCAAATGCTGTTGCTGGTACGCAAGAAGACAACATAACATAGATATCCATCGGCAATTTTTTAGCTTCTTCTAACATAAATTGAATACCATCCACTCCAGCTACATTTGCAATTTCATGTGGATCTGTAATGACACTGGTTACACCATGTTGCAGTACGACTTTTGAAAATTCTTTTGGTGTTAACAATGAACTTTCAATATGCACATGCCCATCAATAAATCCTGGTACAATAATTTTGTTTTGAGCATCAATTGTTTCAATTCCATCATATGAACCTATTCCAACAATCATACCTTCTGTGATGGCAATATCTCCACTCATAAATTCACCTGTAAATACATTTACGATCGTTCCATTTTTTACAACTAAATCTGCTGGTATTTTTTTAGCGGATACTTTAATTCTTTTCTCTAATGCGGATGTTTCTAAATTCATCGAATGCCTCCCAATTCTTGAGTTTATTTTTATCTTCTACAATACACTAGCTAGGTTTAAAAACAACTTTTATTTACTTTATTTGCCAGATTTCCTTACTGTAATATGTTAAAATATAGGATAAGGATAGGGAATGTGAGGATTCTATATGAGCAAGTTTAATGAAATTTTTTTAGATCTTGAAGCAGCTATTTTAAATCAACGCTTTATTTCCGGTGACCTTTTACCTAGTGAAAATGAATTAGTCAAAACTTACAATGTTTCCCGTGAAACAATTCGAAAAGCTCTAAATTTACTTTTAGAAAAAGGGTATATACAAAAAATACAAGGCAAAGGTTCTATTGTTTTAGATATCAAGCGCTTTGATTTTCCGGTATCAGGTTTGACCAGTTATAAAGAACTCCAAGATGCACAAAATATGAATAGCCAAACGATCGTGGTATCCAATGGTTTGCTACCTGTTTCAGAAGAGTTAGCGAATCACTTAAATCTTTCTGTAGGCACTCCTGTTTTGTATCTTGAACGATTAAGAAAAGTACACGGAGAAGTGGTTATCATTGATAAGGATTATTTGTTAACTTCTATTGTTCCAAGTATCCCGAATGAATCCGCTGAAGATTCGTTGTACCATTATATTGAACAAACATTGGATTTATCTATCGGGTATGCTCAAAAAGAAATAACGGTAGATCCTATTACTGAAGAAGATAAGCGCTTGATGGATTTACAAGAAGACACCCATGTTGTGGTTGTGCGAAGCGATGTTTACTTAGAAGATACAACCCTATTTCAGCATACCGAATCTCGTCATCGTTTGGATCGCTTTAGATTTGTCGATTTTGCTAGACGCAGAAATTCTCTTTAGGTAGAACTCTGACTCTATAGGCAAAACTATTTATCTTTTTGAATCTAGTATGAAACACACAAAAACGCTTAGGTTTATAAACCTAAGCGTTTTTGTGTGTTTCTTTGGGTCTATAATTTTTAGTGTTGGTAGATTTCTAAAATCGATTATACAAAATTTTTGGAGGAATAGGGGTTGCTTGAAAGCCTGAAGATTAATAAGCTTCAGGCGGTCTCATGGCTCTATACAAGCAAACCCGTTCATTCCAGAAGAAATTTTAGTTTGATGCACCAACACTATTTGTCATACAACCGATTCATTTTGTTCAAACTCTGTTAGAATAACAATCAAATATCTGTTACTTTAAATCTCAAAACGGTCTTTAATTTTTCGGTAGCCGTTCTTCTAGCGTCTGAAATATAAATTTCTTTATGTGTTTTTTCTGCTCTCTTCAGATTATTCTGTGAACAATACTGTTCCATCCTATTGAATGTTTCTGATTCATTATCATAACTGCCAATATGCATAGTTTGAACACATAAACCTTCTGTGATTGTTTCAAATTGAACAGCGTCTAAAAGAGTAGTTGCCTTTTTTTGTTTAACACTCTCTAGTGCATATTGAAACAATTCTTCTGTGACAAAATCAGGTTGTCTTATCATTAACTTATATACTAAGTGATCCTTGTTCAAATAGTCTAATTTCCGACCTTTTTCATCTAGATCCCAATGTCCTTCTAAAGGAAACACGGTGTAGTCAAAATAGCCTTCAGGTGTTAGTCCTTTTTTAGGCATCATCTTTATTGCATACGACAATCCATAGAGAATTTCAATATGCTCTTTGAATGGTTCACTATTCGGGTTTCCCTTACCTTCTAGTGTAAAAAATTTCATTTCTGGAACTTCAATTGTAGAAGGTTGTTTTTTGGGTAAATAGAGATCTTTTAATTGTTTTCGCCACTCAAATTTACTCATCGTTTAACAGTTCCCTTTTTTTTTACTTTTTTCAAAATAAAAAGCAATTGTTTCATAAGGACCTAATTCTAGGTTAGTGGTTAAGGCTCTTTCTTTTCCATTTCCAATAAGGTAGCGACTAGGTTTAGTTAAAAATTCTTCTGGAATTTCCAACGTTACCGAATCTGCATAAAAATGGTTGAGTACAAGCAACTGTTCACCTTCATATTCTCTAACATAGGCATAAACACTCGGATGATCCATCATGATTCCGCGATAACTTCCTTCAGAAATAACCGGCATTTTTTTTCTTAATTGAATCAATTTTTTATAAAAATTAAAGATGGATCCTTCTGCTTGTTCTTTTTCTACATTAATTTGATGGTAGTTGTCAGCTAATTTTATCCATGGTTCCCCAGATGTAAAACCTGCATTTTTTTCATTTGTCCATTGCATCGGAGTCCGGCTATTATCTCGAGACTTACTTTTGATGATTTCCATAATTTCTTCATGTGGTAAATCTTTTGCTTTTAATTCTTTATATGCATTATGCGTTTCAATATCTACATAATCTGTAATCTCTTGAAATTCCGGATCTGTCATCCCAATTTCTTCCCCTTGATAAATATAAGGAGTCCCACGCAGCAAATGAATCGATTGAGCGAAGAGTTTAGCAGAAGCTTCAAAATGATTGATAGGATCTCCAAATCGGCTTATCACACGTGGTTGATCATGGTTGTTCCAGAATAATGCATTCCATCCATTTCCAAGAGACATGCCTTCCTGCCAATCGTTGAGTAACTCTTTTAGTTTTATAAAGTCAAATGGCGTTTTGCTCCATTTTTCGCCATCTAAATAATCAACTTTTAAATGATGGAAACTAAAGACCATTGATAGTTCTTGTTTATCAGGATTAGAGTAAGCAATTCCGTTTTCAATCGTTGTTGAAGACATTTCCCCCACTGTCATGATATCCGAATATCTTCCAAACGTTTTTTGGTTCATTTCATGGATAAATTCATGCGCGATTGGGCGATCTGTATATAATGATTTCCCTATATTATCTTCTGCATCTAAAAGTTCTTCATCTTTACCGATCACATTGATCACATCAAATCGGAATCCTTTTACACCTTTTTCCAACCAAAAATTGACTACATTAAATACTTCTTCTCTTACTTCAGGATTACGCCAATCTAAGTCAGCTTGCGATACATCATACAAATGCAAGTACTCTTTTCCAGTGTCAGCAAAAGGGGCCCAAGCTGGGCCGCCAAATTTTGAGACCCAATTCGTAGGATGACTTCCATCTGCCTTTGGTTCACGTAGGATATAGTAATCTTGGTATTTTTTCTCACCTTTAAGAGCTTTTTGGAACCATTCATGTTCGATAGAGGTATGATTTAACACCATATCTAACATAACTTCCAACTTGTATTCCTTCGTTACAGCAATGAGTTCCTCAAAATCTTCCATTGTTCCAAATAAAGGATCGATTTCTACATAATTAGCGATATCATAGCCATTGTCTTTTTGTGGAGAAATGAAGAATGGATTGATCCATAATACATCAACGCCTAACTCAGCTAAATAGGGTATTTTTTCAATGATTCCTCTTAAATCCCCTACTCCATCTCCATTGGAATCCTTAAAAGATTTTGGGTAAATTTGATACACGACTTTCTCATGAAAGGTACTCATTTTATTCCTACTTTCTAAAAAATTATTTTCCTAATTCTGGTTCTGTAACAACGACTTGATCTGATTTATTTAAAATATTGTATTTACGGAATACGACTGTTAAAACAAATGGTACCACTATTGCGATTACCATACAAATAATGAAAATAACCCAGTATTGATTTTGAATCGATAGAATTCCTGGAAGTCCACCAACACCAATTGAATTAGCTGTTACATTAAAGATAGTCGCTACTAATCCGGCAATACCTGACCCGATCATAGCTGCAACAAATGGGTAAATGTATTTGATATTGATCCCAAACATAGCGGGTTCAGTTACACCTAGATAACAAGAAATCATTGCTGGAATAGACACTTGTTCTTCTTTCTCATTTCCACGGTGTAAGAAGATAATAGCCAGCACTGCTGAACCTTGAGCAATGTTTGACAAAGCAATCATTGGCCATAAATTGGTTCCATCGAAATCAGCAATCAATTGTAGATCGATTGCATTCGTCATATGGTGCAATCCAGTAATGACTAATGGTGCATATAAGAAGCCGAATAAGGCTCCAAATAACCAGTTAAATGAGCTTCCTAATCCTGCATAAACGACGCTTGAAACCCAGTTTCCTATAACCCAACCAATTGGTCCTAAAACCGTGTGAGCAATCAAAACCGTTGGAACTAAAGCAAAGAATGGTACGAAAATCATTGAAATGGCTTGTGGAATAACTTTACGTAATCCTAATTCTAAATAGGCAAGTAAAAATCCAGCCAACATAGCAGGAATAACTTGTGCTTGGTACCCAATCATATCAATGGTGAAATAACCAAAGTCCCAAACTGGAATTTCTGCTGCTGCTGTTCCGGCAACTGCATATGCATTTAGTAATTGAGGCGATACTAATGTGAGTCCTAATACAATACCTAAAATTTGAGTAGTTCCCATTTTTTTAGCAACACTCCATGTGATACCTACTGGTAAGAAGTGGAAAATGGCTTCACCAATCAGCCATAAGAACGAGTTGACCCCACTCCAAAACTGACTGACGTTAACAATGGTATTGTAAACTGGTTCTCCAGCATTATTGACTTGTGCTACACCATCTACCATCAATTGACCAAGAGATTCCATAGGAATAGCTTCCAAGATGTTACGGAACCCTAAAATAAGACCCCCAACTACGATTGCTGGAATAATGGGTGTAAAGATTTCTGCTAAAACAGACATCGCACGTTGTACTGGATTTTGATTCTGTTTACTTGCTGCTTTCACTTCGTCCTTAGATACGCCTTCTTTTCCGGAAATTTTTGAAAATACATTATAAAATGTGGCAACATCATTGCCAATAATAACTTGATACTGACCGGCTTGAGTAAAGGTACCTTTGACTGCGGGGATATCTTCGATTTTTTTGCTGTCTGCTTTTGCTGGATCATTTAATACGAAACGCATGCGAGTGGCACAGTGACTGACTGCAGAAATATTATCGGGACCTCCGATGTCTTCTAAAAGCTGTTTTGCATCTTGCGTGTAATCTGCCATTTTCTTTCCTCCTAAAAAAATTTTATAAGTGCAACTTGTATATACAAGTACAATGTAACCTTTTTCTTTTAAAAATGCAAGCGTTTTATCTTTGTTTATTATTTAAATAAAAAGAGCGATTTAAGATCTAGTCTTAAATCACTCTTTTATTGTTTAATTCGTTATTTAACGATGCTGTAATAAACTTTTGAGGTTACTTGATAAATGATGCCATAGATCACACTATAGCCAACAAGCACACCTGCAAAACACCAAAAAATTAATGTTGTATTTACTACATTAAAAAGTAGTAACAGTTTTTGGATAATTGGAAAGGCAAATGCGACATGGATCACAGCAATTACTAGAGGCAATAAGAACATCCAAATAATTTGTAAACGAGTCGTTTTACGAATCGTTTGTTTATCTAATCCTACTTTTTGCATAATCTGGAATTTTTCTCGATCGTCATAGCCTTCTGAAACTTGTTTAAAGTATGTGATCAAAGCTGCTCCAAAGGTAAACAATAATCCAAGGAAAATACCTAAGAATAAGAAGCCGCCATTCACATCATACAAAGGAACTCTTAAGAGTTCTTTTGAATCAAAGTATGAACCTTCTCTACTGTTTAATTTATCTGCCAATTTCTCAGAATAGATTTTTTTCTGCTCTTGTGTTCCAGTCGTATTCCATGAAATCATAGCTTCCATAGGAAGTTCATACTCGATCCCTGATGCCTGAATGTCATAGTCCATAATAGATTGAAGAACTTCTTTTGATTCAACTACAAGAATCATATTAGGGCTTAGCAGTTTATCCATCTTGATAGGATTTTTTATCTTTGACTTGATTTGATAAGTTGCATCCCCTATAAGCAATGTAGAAAAGTCATAGTCATCTTTTAAGTCATAAACCAATATTTCATCGGATTCTAGATCAATCGCTTGATTTGACATTTTTTCATAGTCTTCTTGTACGATTATTTTGACTTGAAAAGGTTCCTTTGCAGAATAAGCCTTTTCTCCAAGAATCAATTCATTATCTTCTACTATTGAAAAAACGTCATAATAGGTATAGATTTCTGTACCCGTTACTTCTAATCCTAGTGTTTCTGTTTCTGCTTGGATCTCTTTAAATTCTTCTTCTAAATTAGCATCTGTATAATACGTTAGTTTATTTTCATAAGGAAAGCGGATATCTAACGTTCCTTGTATACCCATAAAAACAGCTATCGTAGTCGCTACTGCAACGATGACCATCGTTGCTAAAATAGTAATATTAGCTAATCCTGCGGCATTTTGTTTCATTCGATAAAGCATACCTGAAATTGAAATAAATGGACTTGGACGGTAATACAATTTCTTGTTTTTCTTCAATGCTTTTAGGATAAATATTGATCCGGAAATGAATAAGAAATACGTACCTGCAATAACTAAAAGTACTGCAAGTAAAAAGTAAATCATTGCATCCATTGGGTTATCAATCGTTACAGACAGATAATAACCTGATCCAATCAATAATAATGATAGAATAAAAAGGAAAATAGAACTTTTTGGTTCGCGTTCTCCTGTTTGTTTCCCTTTGATCAATTGAATGGGATTAGAAAACGTTACTTGAGTGATGTTATAGATCAACGTCACCAAAAAGATGAGAACAAATAATCCAATCGTGATCATTACAGCATTCAATGTGAAAGGAAAAGACATTTTTACGCCAAATTTTAAAGCATAATTTAAAACAAGAAAAGAAAGTTCTCCCAGTAGATGCCCAACAATCAAACCTACAATAATGCTAAAAGAGCTTGTTACTACTGATTCAATCGTTAAGATTTTCGAAACATGTTTTTTCCTCATTCCTAGTATCGCATACAAACCAATCTCTTTTTTCCGCCGTTTAATCAGGAAACTGTTGGTATACAAAATAAATAGAAAAGAAAATACCCCAATCACTACTGCTCCAACAGCAAACATCATCGGTAATGACTCATTTCTCGTCTGTACAAACTTGTTTCCCATTAAAGCAACCATCATATAAAACATCGCTACCGTAGCAATAGAAGCAAAAATATAAGGTAGATAAATTTGCTTGTTAGATTTAAGGTTTCGTAAAGCTAACTTTGAAAAAAATCCTCTATTCATGCTGCTCACCTCTATTAGCTAGTACGATCAACGCTTGAGAAATTTTATCCATAAATTGATCCGGTGTTTGTTCTCCACGATAAATCTCGTGGTACACTTCACCATCTTGAATAAACAATACTCGGTTCGAGTAAGCCGCAGCTCTGGTGCTATGAGTAACCATGATAATAGTTTGTCCAGCATTATTGATCGATTCAAAAGTCTCTAATAAACTTTGGCTGGACTTTGAATCCAATGCTCCAGTAGGCTCATCAGCAAGAAGCAATTCGGGATTTGTAATCAACGCACGAGCTACCGCTGCTCGTTGTTTTTGTCCTCCAGAAACTTCATACGGATAATTATTGATCAGTCCATCAATATTCAGTTTTTTGACAATCGGCATTAACCGATTTTCCATTTCAGTAATCGGTGTATTTGATAATACCAGTGGCAATAAAATATTGTCTTTGATTGAAAAGTTATCCAATAAGTTGAAGTCTTG
>NZ_JBEMBC010000026.1:0-31927 GCF_040274425.1 Carnobacterium sp. | reverse complement strand
GGGACGGCGTATGAATGTAGACAAGGGTTGGGAAATCTATCCTAAAGCACTCCATGACATTGCATTGAATATCCGTGATAACTATGACAATATTCCATGGTTCGTATCAGAGAATGGGATGGGAGTTTCAAGAGAAGAACGTTACTTAAATGAAGAGGGTGTTATCGAGGATGATTACCGGATCCAATTCATACAAGAGCACCTTTATTGGGTAGCTAAGGGAATAGAAGAAGGTTCAAATTGCTTTGGCTATCACTTATGGACGCCAATTGATTGCTGGTCATGGAAAAATGCTTACCGCAATCGTTATGGTTTCATATCAAATAACATCCATACCCAAGTTAAAACAATCAAAAAATCAGGTCATTGGTTCAAAAAAGTCGCTGAGGAAAACCAATTTGATATGCCAGAGAATTTAATGTAACTATTTTTAATCATGTAAGAAAATGAATTGGTAAGGCAGGTGTTAAAGAAAATTTGTCAAGAAATAGAAATTTCGTTATACTAAAGGTATAGACTTTTTCTGTACTGCCCTATAAATATAGTGCTGTTTTCGGAAATAAACTGAGGTAGCGAGAGGGGCAACAAAATGAAAAAGTACATTATGATTTCTAATGATTTACGTAATAAAATTTTAAAAGGAGAATACGTTGCCAATCAACGATTGCCTTTTGAAAAAGATTTGTGTATACAATACGATTCTAGCAAGATGACAATAAAAAAAGCCGTAGATATTTTAGTGACAGAAGGCTTGATCATCAAGAGAAGAGGATCTGGAACGTTTGTGAAAGATCTCAATCCTGAAGAGATCGAGCGTGTCATTATGGCGAACCAATTCCGTGGTACAACAGCACTTTATCCAGATAAAAAAGTTTCTAGTAAAATTTTAAATTTTTCCATTGTGCAAGTACCCGAACATGCGGCTAAAAAATTAAACATACCATCAGACAATTTTGTTTATGATGTCCGTCGGGTTCGTTACGTTAATGATAAACCAGTCGTAATAGAAGAAATGTATATGCCTATTGACCTCATTCCTGGAATCAAAGAAAAGAACATTAAAGAATCCATTTATGAGTATCTTGAAAATGAATTACATCTGAAGATTCAAAGCGCTCATAGAACAGTGTCTGTTCGTAAAGCAACAGAGTTTGAAGCAGAAAAACTCGGACTTGAAAGTGGAGACCCTGTTGCAGTAGCTGAGCAAGTAGGTTATCTAGATACAGGAAATACCTTTGAATTTTCTACATCTATCCATCGTTATGACGAATTCTCGGTAGAAATTGTCTTAACACGTGATTAGATGAAGTTCTAAAAGAACTTGATCATCTAACTAAGTAAAAATAGTTTTCTGTACAGAAAAAGCCAATATAGGGATATTCTCTGTCGTTGGCTTTTTCCTTTTAAGTAGGTAAACGTTAAATATAAAAATGAATGACTCGGTAATTAAGTGGATAAATGACCTAACAAAGTAGTATGAATAAGAAAATGAGAACGCTATTAATGAAAGTGAGGGAGAGTGACTATATGAGTATTGTTGTATTTGATATCGGTGGGTCTGCAGTGAAATTTGGGTTATGGAAAGATGAAGAGTTAAGCAATAAAGGTTCATTTTATACACCTGAAAATTGGAAAGATATGAAAGAAGAAATGATGAAGGTTTATCACAACTTTATGAAAGAACATTTAGTTGAAGGTGTTGCTATCAGTGCCCCGGGAGCTGTTGATGCACAAGAAGGGACCATCAGTGGGATCAGTGCTGTTCCTTATCTCCATTTTTTCCCAATCAAAAAAGAATGGGAAGATTTATTTGGAGTGCCAGTTTCAATGGAAAATGACGCCAACTGTGCTGCATTAGCAGAAGTATGGCATGGTGCTGCAAAAAATATCCAACATGCTTTATTCCTAATAATTGGTTCTGGTATTGGTGGATCAGTTGTTATTGATCGTAAATTATTTAAAGGGAAAGATCTTTTTGGAGGAGAATTTGGCTATATGTTGTTAGATGGTGAACATACGTTAAGTGAAATGGGAAGTCCGGTTCAAACTGCAAAACGCTACGGAAAAGAAATGGGATTAGATACTGTTGTAGATGGAAAGCACCTTTTTAAAGAAGCGGATAGAGGAGAACCACTGGCTGTTAAATATGTGGACGGTCTTATTGATGCTTTGGCGCGTGGAATTTATAACCTTTCTATTAGTTTTAATCCCGATATGGTTGTGATTGGTGGTGGCATATCTATCAGAGAAGACCTTATTCAACGTTTGCATGAACGGACTTCCTTTTATTTAGAACGTCAGAGGGCACATGATATAATATTAAATATCCAAGTTTGTAAATTTCACAATGATGCCAATTTGATTGGTGCGGTAGCTCATTTTGAACAAACGGTGTATGATAAGAATAACATAGCCAATTAAAACTTCTTTTGTTTAAATGAAACTTCAAATATTAAAAGGGTAACTATTATTTTATATAGAAAAAATGGAGGAACTACGTATGACATTTGAACCAACTGAAAGCTTAAACCCTTATTATAACGAAAGTCTTTTATCCATTGATGAAAAGATTTGTGATTTATTAAACCAACGTAAAGAAGTTCTGGTTAAAAATACAATTTTCCCACCAGATGAGGTGATTTCTAGATTGGCTAATGAGTACGACCTTCAGGAAGAGTATTTACAATCGCTCTTTACGACAATGGCAATGGAAGCTAGTCTCAAGCCAATGGTTGTGCCTATTGAATTCAAAAAATATGTGCCAGTGCTTAAAACATATGAAAATCAAGGAGTGTTATACACCGTAACCTATATTCGGCAATATTCCAATGCTAGTGTGTTGTATCTGCATATAGATTGGGAGGAGAGAAATGAGGCAATTGAATCCAACTATTATCCTGATATTTTTGATATGTTCATTGATGATACATATATCTGTCGATCAGAAGGTGGAGGAGGAACAACAGGACATACGAGCTATAGCTATATCATTTCACCCGCTTTGCCAGATGATATTACTGGCATTGAACTCATCTTTACAGAACCCGGCAGACCTTTTAAAGAAAATCCAACGGGTTTTGAATTTACAATTAAACTAGGATAATTAAAAGACTATCAAACAGCCTGTCATCCTTATATGGAATGATGGGTTGTTTGATAGTCTTAATTTCAAGAGTTTTCCTAACGTTAATATCTTTGAATAAGGTTAGTTGTCCTCACTCAATAATCGATGTTCCCCTTGGATTTTTTGAATTTCAGTAATATCTTGCGTAACTTCTAAACAGCCTAAATAGGTAGTTGTTTCAGGATCATGAATAGCAAAATAGCGAATATAAATCATCTTTCCACGTAAATTAATCCAAAATTCTGCTTCATTTCTTTCTCCGCTTCTAAAGTCATCAAGAATTTTCTGAACCATATGCATACTTTTAGGCGGATGGCAGTTGATCACTTCTCGTCCAATAACAGAATTTGTACGGGGGAAAACACGATTCTTTCCTTCTGAATAGAAGCGTACGCGATCTTCATTGTCTACGAAAGTGAGATCTACAGGTAAAACACCAAAAATAGCCGTTAGTTCTTTTAACTGAAGGACACCGGTTGGTAAAACGATAGACCCTTCGCTTAATGGATCTTCTTGCCAATCGTAATGTTCTGTTTCGGTAATAGGAGGAGCTTCAGATATAGCTGCAGTCATAGCGGCGGCATTTTTTGCTGCTTGTGACCGAGCTTCTTGCTGATCTTTTTCTTGTGCTAGAGCATCTTTACTCGGTTTCCAAGACAAGGGTTTAGGGATAAAAGCAAATCCAATATCGAAGCTGTCTTCAGCGATTCTTTGCCAATCTACTAGGGAAAACACATCTAAAACCATTGGGACCATAATTTCCTCTTCTTTAAAAATCATTTCTTCTACTTCCGTTATAATGTGTTCGATTTTATCCCTTAGAGGGTTAATGGCAACTTTTTTGCTGCTTAAATAAAGATTTACATCTTTGATAGCTGCACGGATAGCGTCATCAACACCCCACATAACTTTTGGTGGTGCAGTAATGCCATACCGTTCCATATAAGAAAAAATCAAAGTTTCTTTTCGTGCATAATGCTTATCAATTTGTGTCAAATCTAATAAAGCATGCCGTAGCCGTTCTTTCTGAGAAAAGTCGCCGTTAGCAAATCGGTCAAAAACTTCTTGAATTTCATCTTCTAAGAGTGAGTGAATCACTTTGTTTTCTAGCTTTAAAGTGTGAACGGGATGTCCTGGATACTCATGTTCGTAATTCGAACGATGGATATCTCTAATGGATCCCTTGAAAACAGCCGCATGAACATTGCATAGATGTTGAATTTCTGAAGGATCCAAACCACTGGCAATCAGTTCTCTTTCTGCGGCTGTAATTTCGCTGACATCCACCCCATCAAAAGACTCATCGAAGAGACGCTTGGCTTCTTCAAACTCGCCGCCTTCATGAAGCAACGTTAAAATCTCAACAATTTTTTTCTGACGATGAACAGTATTGTTTTCCATAAATTCACTCCTTAATGGTAAAGCCTAATTGTTCCAATTGATCAATAATGACTTGTAAATCAACTTTTTTCATCTTTGCTCCTTTTGGAATAGTCATATACCTTCCCACAGTCGTTAACATACCAGGTTTTTGGATATCTTTTAACCCTAAGTCAAATAAAACACGTTGGATTTCCGGATGTGCTGTAACTAATTCGTAAACAGAAGACTCTAAACTGATTTCTTTCATAGCGAATACTCCGTTTCTATAAAGGTGGAATTGGTTGTTACTTATATCACATACTATACAGTGCGAAAACTAGAAGAACAAGGTGAAATAGGCTATTATTTAAAAATTCTACTTAGCAGTTTCTTTTATTTTACCATAATAGCAGTGTTTATAAAGAGAATATCAATTGCCGTAGATTTATCAAAATAAGCAATATTGTATTGTGAAATCAGTGAAATTTTAAGAAGTAATGAACAAAGTGTTAAGAGGTACTAACTGATGTGGATAGAAAATAAGTGGGATTTTAAAGGTTTAAAAATGGATCAATTCAATTTGAATTAATTGTGAACAAGATTGACATAATAGCTGAATAAAAAAGCAATTTGCGTATCAATTAATGGAATAAAAAAAATGTATGTGATATAAATAACAGAATGGAATTTTTTAAATATAGAATTGAGGTATAACTGAATATGTCAAAAAGAACGTCATCTCTATCACTTTTTCTTTCGTTATTGTTAATTACTTTTCTGCTATTTTTTCAAGTTACGGAAAAAGATCATTTGTACATAAATTTTTTGATTCTTCTATTAACAGCCATAATAATGAATTTTCTATCTACTTCTAAAAATTTTATTTTAATTCTTACAATTATTTTCAGCGTCGGTTTTTCACTTGTTGTGATATCAGACACCAGTATAAAATCTCAATCCTATTTGATTGGCGAATACACATTGTTAATAGCCGCATTGATTATCATGTGGTTAGTGTTTGCAGAAGTCAAAAGAAACAGTGATGAGCTTGCTGTGCTTAGGCTAAAAGCTGAAGAATTAGAAAAATATATCGGAACATCTAATTTATTGACTCATTCAGAATTTACCAATCGAATCAAATTTATTATGACGGGAACTCAAAGACGGGGAGAAGAAAATTTTTATCTCTCAGTTAAAGCATCTTCTTCAGATAAAACAACAGAAGCTATGAACTTTTTATTGATGCAAACATTACTAAAAACAGTACGAACGGATTATGATTTAGTGACAAAACTAACAGAGAGTTCTTATTTGATCTTTTTACAAAACACTAAAAAGGAAGGTTGTTTAAAGGTAGTGGAGCGGGTCTTCAAATCTTTACGAACAGAATTAAATATCATTCAACTGCCTATTGATTATGAGATTTTTGATCAAGAACAAGGACTTAACTACTTTATAAATCATAAGGATGGAGAACTTAAAAAATGAACTTCTTAATGATAGTAATTATGTTTTTTTTCTGGATGATGTTAGTTTTTTATTCCGTTCTTACGGTAGCTGGTGTGGTCCAGCGGCTAACAAAAAAAGAATCGATTGTTTTAACCGATTATCCATCTGTAGCAGTTTTGATTCCTGCTCATAATGAAGGTGTCGTTATTAAGGATACACTAGATGCAATGGTCAAGTTAGATTATCCGGGAGAGCTGACGGTTTACTTATTAGATGACAATTCGCAAGATGATACTGCGAGTATTGTACAAGAATTCAGCCAGTTATTTTCTAGAATTTGCTATGTTAAAGTACCGCCAGGCAAACCAACCGGAAAATCACGTGTTTTAAATTATGGGCTTTCTATCACAGAATCAGATTACTTTTTAGTGTTTGATGCAGATAACCAACCGAACAGAAACGCAGTGATTGAATTAGTACATGCAGCAGAAACAACGGAAAATGCTGCAGGAGCAGTAGGATATGTTAAAACGGTTAACGCCAATCAAAATTTGCTGACTCGAATGATTGCAATTGAATTCCAAGTATTCCAGTTGCTGATGCAAAGTGGCCGTTGGAAGTTATTTAAAGCTGGTTCGTTAGCGGGTACCAATATGCTGCTTAAAAGAGAGGATCTTTATGCAGCTGGCGGATACGATCCTTATGCTTTAGCTGAAGATGCTGAGTTAACCGTTCGTATAGCGGCAATGGGGAAAACTTTACCAGTTGTTCACCAATCTCATACGTGGGAACAAGAACCTGAGAATATAAAAATTTTTATTAAGCAACGAACCAGATGGTTAACAGGTAATTTGTATTTGCTAGAGAAATCTTTACGCGATTGGAGTTTTTGGAAAGGAAAAACCTTTATTTACAGTTTGCAGCATGTCTTGACCTACTTCTTTTTTGTAGTGTTGCTATTGATTTCTAACATCTGGTTTATTTTAGGATTGTTTGGTGTATCCGTTCCTTATTTTGATGTTCCACTATTGTTTATTTGGTTCTTAAGCTATGTTGTTTATACTGCCCAAGTTATTAGTGCCATGGTTTTAGAAAATTCAATATCGCCATTTAATATTTTTGTAGGTTTGATCATGTATTTTACTTATGCTCAATTTTTCATAGTATTGTTGTTGAGAAGTGCTAGTCAATATATTTGGAGCCGAATCACAAATACAACGATCACGTGGGATAAAACTAAACGATTCAAAAAAGGGAGAACTGAGTGAAGAAGAAAAGGCTTTATATAATCCTGATTAGTATCTTAATAGTAAGTAGTCTGCTAGCTTTGTTTTTTCATAGGAAGATTGGTGTTCAACAAGTGGTAAATAGGGAGTATGAAACAGGTGAAGGCCTGATTAAAAACTATGCAAAAGAGACTGATGTCCAATATCTATCTGAAAGTATTGGTCAATATCTTTATTATTTGCTACTTGTGGAAGATGAAAAAAATTTTAAACAACAAGTAGAAGGTTTAAGAAAAAACTTCTTAGTAAAACAGCCAAGAGGGACTTTCATTAAGTGGCTAGCAAGTTCTGAGATAACAACGAATGCTTCGATCGACGACTTTCGTATCATTGAAGTGCTTCAAAAGGCGAGCACGCAGTTCCAAGAACCATCATATTTGGAGCTGGCTAATGAATTGGAAGAGTCTTTGAATTCAACTCAGTTAACGAAGGGCATCTTAGTTGATTTTTATGATTGGAAATTACAAAAGAAAACAACTACACTTCATTTATCCTATATCAACTATCAGGTTATAAAAGAAAATACTAAAGTAAATCAAATCGCTTATCAAAAAATATTAATGGAATCAATTGATTTAGATACGCCATTTTTTAAAGAAATTTACGACGTTGATAAGCAAGTTTACTTAGCAGCTGATGAAAAATCTATTAATATGATCGACCAATTGATGATTGCTATCCAGTATGTAAATTTCACAAAACGAGTACCTAAAGTATTTGATCAATGGCTTAAAGAAGAATGGGATAAAACAGGCAAACTTTATGGCGGGTATCTCAAGGAAGATTTTACTCCAGCTGTTTCTTATGAATCAAGTGCAGTCTATGCTTTAGCTACTCTTTATTTTAAATTATCACATGAAGTAACCTATTCTGATCAAATGTATACCAAACTTTTAACTCAACCCCCTTCAGATAAAAATGCTGATTATTCAATGATTCACTTTTTTGATTATATGTGGTCAGAAACCGTTGAAGTCTTACATGGAAAAGACTTCATTGTTAATTAATAGGTTAGATACTAAGAAATAGCGGACTTATTGTCTTATTATTTCACATAAATGACCGATTGAAGTAATAATAAGGGGAGGTCTTTAAATGGATGAATTTCAACTTCATTTCCAGCCTAAATTCGATGTGCAAAACAATCGAATTGTTGGATATGAAATTTTATTAAGAAATAAAGAACTAAATCCGTATTATCCAGCAATTAAAATGGATAACATTATTCATAATAAAGAAGAGCACAAACATTTTTTAGTATGGTTTCAAGAGGAACTGGTGCAGTTGTTAAAGTCGTTTCCAACAATCCAATTTTCTATTAATTTTGCACCAAAACAATTACTTTACCCAGAGACCCATGTTTTTTTCACTAACATGCAACATTATGCTAAACAAGTAATCATCGAAATAACCGAAGATCCCCCATTATTTGCTGCTTCAATTGAACCTATTGATTCTTTAACGTTTGATAAGAAATTTCAGTCTGCTTTTGCATCAATCAAGGCAAAAGGTTATTGCATTGCATTGGACGATGTCGGTTCAGGTATGAATTCTTTAGATGAGGTTTTAAAATATATTCCTTATCTAGACCAGATTAAATTTTCAATTGTAAAATGCACTAAAAAAGATTTAAATGAAGAAACTTTGCATCTTTTTTTGAATGCTTGGCAACAATTTGCTGAAGATTATCACCTCGTTTTTATCGTGGAAGGCATTGAAGATCAAGTAACAAGTGATGAATTGAAAGAAAAAGGAATTTTGATTCAGCAAGGTTACTATTTTGGAAAACCTTCAAAAAATATAAAAAAGTGTTGTTAAGTAATTACTGAATTTCTTTACTTTATTATTCTCTGTGACTGGCTGATGGAAGGAGTTTTTTTATGCTGTCATCTGTTTTCTTGAGTGTTATTGCCAATATTTCGATTCTCTGTACAGCATCTTATATATTTGTTAAATTGATTCCGAAAAAGAAAATCTATACGCTTGATCTGAAACAAAAGCTTTGGATGATTGCATTAGCTTGTTTGGCGAGTTTTCTTTTAATGCTTTTTTCAGTTGATTTGCCTGAAAAAGTCATTTTAGATTTTAGATATGTTATTTTGATTTTGCTGGTTTACTATTTTGGGTATCCTGTGGCTGCTCCAACAGCTTTTTTAATGGCCGCTTTACGTCTTTTATGGGGAATCAATCCTGCTTCGACTCGAACAGCGTTGATGTATCTTCTTCTGGGGTTAGTATTGCCATATGTGTCTAAAAAAATAGCGAAACAATTTAATAAATATGCCGTCTTATTAATGCTTAATGCTATTTGTGTTTCAGCCATTATGATTAATTTATTCTTTTTATATAATGATGTTTTATTCAGTGCTACAGTTTGCTTTATCCTACTTATTCTTTCCAGCAGTATAGTGATTGTTGTTACTGCTTTTATTGAAGATTTGATAAAAAATCGTAATCTGTATTTAGATGAACAAAAACGGGCAAAAATAGATTACTTGACTGGTTTGTACAATATGAGAGCCTTTAATAAAAAATGGCAAACGATTCCAGCAAATGATTCAATTCAAACAACAGCCTTCATGATGTTGGATATTGATCATTTTAAATGGATCAATGATACTTATGGGCATGCGAATGGTAATTTTATTTTACGACAGTTAGCTACAATTCTGACAGTAGGAGCCCCAGATAGCGAACTGGTATACCGTGTTGGAGGAGAAGAATTTTGTTTGATAGTAAATAATATGTCTTATGTAGAACAAAAAAAAGCTGCGGAAAAAATCAGATCAAGTGTAGCAAATAAAGAATTTTTGTTAGAAAATGGGGAAGTTATTTATATTACTATCTCTATTGGATTGGGAGCTTCTACTCAAAAAAAAGATATGAAAAATCTTTTTCGACTAGCAGATCATTGTTTATACATAGCTAAAGATCAAGGGAGAAATAGAGTAGTTGCAGCAACGATGGATAATTTAGCAGAAAAAAATAAAACGGAGTAGTTCATTCTACTCCATTTTTTGCGTTGTTAGAACGTTCATTGCTAGTGGATGATTTATATAGTCTTCTATGACGAGGTAGAATCATCCACGTCAATTTTTTATTGCTTGCATAAAAAAGGATGCCAGTCATTTTAATAATCAACATCTAAAAGGACTCAATTAATGTACTTCTACACATTTTGCTAAGGTATCTTTAATAGACTGAAGAACGTCGTGGTCTTTTATTCCTAGCACAGACATCGTATCTTGTGGATTAAGATATAAATCTTCTGTTTGAAGTTTAGTACTTACGACCATATGCATACCATGTTCTAAGCCTTTTTCAGCAGCATTCCTATCAATTTCTTCATAAACAGGTTTCATTTTTTCATAATCGACTACAGGAACTTGAGTGGTTTCTGATTGTCCTAGTGCATCTACCATCATTTGGAAAAAATCTTGAAATTTCATATTTAATGCTGAAATAGCATACGTATGACGGTGTTTTCCTTTCTCCATAGCACCAACAGCTGCTTCGGCCACTTGTTCGACAGTAACCATGGCTGTGCCACCTTTTAATACCGGATAAACAGATTTGCCTTTTACTTGATCGGTATACATTTTCCACAGAGGCATTCTTCCAGATATTGTTCCGAAAATATAAGGCAAACGTAAAGAAGTAACGATCATACTGCCTTCTCCCTCTGCAAATGCCACTTGTTCTTGTAATAAGCGAGTATTTGGATAAGCTTGGTTTCTTAAGTGGTATTCAGGCATTCTTTCTGCAAACTCAGCAAAATAAGAACCGAAAACGACAAATTTCTTTATACCTGCTTCTTTAGCCAGCCGAGCCAATCGTTGTGTTGGCAACACATTTGCTTCATAGAAAAATTTCAAAGCTGGTTTTTGTGGAACAATTCGTTCATCTGCACCAGCAGCATAAATAAATCCTTCACAATCTTTTAATGATAAACGAATTTCTTCATCGGTTAGTTCATTGATATTTCCTAAGCTGCATTCTACTTCCAATGGCAATAAATCATCTGTGGGCATTGGAGGTAACGCCATTGTCTTGACTTTGTAACCTTTAGACAATAATTCTTTTATGGTGTAATAACCTAAAAATCCTGTTCCGCCTAATACAAATACTTTTGACATTTGAATCACTCCTTTTGTTTTTTAATTCACATATAGTATAAAATATTATATTGTGAAATAATCATTAAAAAAAGACTAATCACTAACTTTATAGTAAAATAATTAATAAAGGAGACATTTGCATGGTGAATAATTTTCCGTATACGAGTGTAGATTATTTTTCGCAAAAATTTAAACCGACAGATTTAAGCATAAAAAAAGAAACGATTAATAAATCTGAAGCAGTACATTATCGTGATGAAGTTGAATTCTTGGTTATTCTAGAGGGCGTTGCTGCAATTGAAATCAACAATACTCAGTTTCCACTTTCACAAGGAGATTTTATCCAGCTTATGCCATATCATGTGAATAGACTTCTCGTTAGCGGAAAGCAATCGGTCAAGCTGTTTCGCATCCGTTTTTCTATCGGACTGTTATTATTGATCAGCACAGATAAAACAAGGTATCTAAATGCGATCAAACAATTGGATAGATCCATTCCGGTCATTTCTTTAGATGAAACCGCTAGAAAGCAAATCGAATTTCTATGCGAATCTATTTACACCGAAAAGCAACAAACTAACGAAAATATGGAAGCGTTACATATCTCTTTAGTAGCTTATCTCTCCTATTTTTCGCATAAAAATAAGCAAGTGAGTGTAAGAGAAAAAGAGTTTCAAAAAAACCCAACTTGGAAAATTCTAGAATACATCCAGATCCATCATCAAGAAAAAATAACCATTCAAATTATTAGTGATTCTTTAAACATTAAAGAGGAGCAAGTAAATAAAAATCTGAGAGAACTTACGGGAGTCAGTTTTTATCAATTATTAAATCAAGTACGTATCCGAAATGCCGTAGCGTTGTTCCAGTTTGACGATTTATCTATTAATCAAATTGGGAAAATCTGTGGTTATCAAACAGAAGCTTATTTTTATAAAGCATTTAAAGAGATTATGGAAGTCACTCCGCTTACTTATCGAGAAGAGTTAATCAGTAAACCACACTTAGGGAAGTCACATGATGCGTGGGAAATTGCGATCTACATTCTTGAAAACTGCCGAAAAGAACTTTCTGTTGAAGAAGCAGCTTCAGAAATGAATATATCTAAAAAAAAGCTGAATCAGCTTCTTCATTCCGCGTTTAATACAACGTTTAAGGAATTACTTAATCTTTTTCGCATTCAAATTGGTAGAACTTTTTTAGTCTCTCTCGATTTACCTGTGCAAGATGTAGCATTAATGGTAGGATTTGCTGACTCTACTTCATTTATTCGAAATTTCAAAGCTGTTTATGGAATACCTCCAAAACAGCTCAAAAAAAAGCAGCATAATGTCCAATAAAGGATGTTATACTGCTTACCCATCTTGTTAATACTTCTTTTTAGGGTGACGATCAACGACTTCTGGATAGTTAGCAAGGATCTCTGTTCCAGCTGGGGTGATTTTATAGCCTCTAATAGTGAAATAAGGACTGATTTGGTCTTCTGTCAACTCTGCTTGAGCCAGTTCCATAAGTCCTTCTTTATTCAACTTGGAGTACCCTTTAAGTCCAAATTGTTTCAAGACGGCTTTTAGTTGTGCAGCGTTTAAGTAGGGCAAAGAATCCATCGCCGACAACTGATTTGCGTACCCTTTTTCAATGACTTCTTTAAGAGCTTGTTCTGCATTGATGCCATAATCATATTCAAAATATTTAGGGTAGCCGCTGCTAGTTGTAAACGTGCCGAACTGAATACGCCATAACAAAATAAGATGACCAGGAAGGATGTCTTCTTTAAACCGCATCATGTTTCGTTTAGGGACTAAGCTTTCGGAACTGATACTCACCAAATCTAACCACTCTTTCAAGTTGCGTTTCGGTGAAATATAAGGAACTTCCTCGTGATTTTTATAGAGGGTAAAAATTTCTTTTACATCTGGATCGGTTAAATCAAGATGGCTGTTTTGTTTATCAATATTGTTTGTGTTCATGTAAAGCACCTCATTTCATTAGCCTATTTTAGTTACTCTTATATTCTATCATCAAGAGATAGAGTATGGTTGATATTTAATTTGAATCATGTGTTGCAATCAATTGGTTACGACCTGAAGTACGTTCTATTTGCTCGTAAGGGATACCGTATTCTTCAAAAACGATCAAATAAAGATCTTAATTCTGCTCTAGTTGTTTGATTTTTTTAGTTAGATTAATGAAAAGCTTTACGTAGAGAATTACAATAACAAAGAAAAAAAGAGCTGTTATAACACCACTAATAAGGGTCCTGGAGACAAATAAATTTAAGATTGTAAAAAAAAAGTAACAAAAGTGACATAGCTGTTCCAAATCGAGTCCAGTGCGTTCTTACTTTTTTCAATAAATCAACCATCGAATCCTTGTCCGTAAAAATTTCAAGATCTCGAGATTCAGTCGTGCTAAGTTTTCTAAAATAGATCCAACTGCCTTGAAATATAGGATAAGAGTAAACCACTTCCCAACCTGCATCTTCAAAAATAGCTAGATACTCATCTAGATCTTCTAGTGTTTCTTTGTAGTCGATCCGATAAACATAATTCGCTGGAGGAGTTTGTTCAAAATGATACCTTAAGTTCTTGTAACACTTAAAATGCCAACCTTTTAAATCCATA
Source organism: Carnobacterium sp. (assembly GCF_040274425.1). NCBI lineage: Bacteria > Bacillati > Bacillota > Bacilli > Lactobacillales > Carnobacteriaceae > Carnobacterium > Carnobacterium sp. The sequence goes on along the minus strand of NZ_JBEMBC010000026.1, from coordinate 17,964 downwards.
TCATGCAAAAACTCTTGCTCTTTTTCTAATTGATCTACTGTAATAAACTTAAAGACTTTTTTCTCCATGATCATATCCCTCCCTTAGAATTCATATAAAGTTCTTTGATTCGAGCTTTCTCAATCTCTAAAATTTCTTTTCCTAATCGTGTGATTTGATAGATCTTTCGATTGTTTTCTTCTTTTACCGGTTCGATCAAACCATCTTTTTTCATCTTTGATAACGTTCCGTAAATGGTTCCCGGACCTAGTGAAATTCGCTTTTTAGTCAGTTGTTCAACATGATCAATAATCGCGTATCCGTGTCTAGGTGTAGCTAAAGATAAAAGAATATAGAATGCTGTTTCAGTCATTGGGAAATAGGATTTCTTTAATTTAGTATCCATTACTATATCACACCTCGATGTATTTGTTAGTTAAACTATATCACGGTGTGATATAGTTAGCAAGAAAAAAGCATCGTACCGCGATATAGTTGTCGTGGCAAAATCGTTAAAACAATAAAACAGATTAAAGCTTATCTACACCCTTTTTGGTATGTATGAACGTAAATAAAAGAACAGATACAGAGTGATGCTAAGAAAAGTTACTGAAAATAAATGTTCTTGCGCATCTTAGCGGAGTAGAATATGCTAATCAAAAGAAGGTTTGAGGAGGTCTGGATAATGAGGTTGTTGATAGCAGAGGATGAAGAAGAATTAGCTCGTGCCATTCAAGTGATTTTGGAAAATGAAGGCTACACTGTCGATAGTGTTCATGATGGAAAAGATGCATATGAGTATGCTGTTTTAGCTGAATATGATGGGATTATTCTTGATATCATGATGCCAAAACTTTCTGGAATGGAAGTATTAGAAAAATTACGAAGTGAAGGTAATCAGACCCCAATCTTGCTCTTGACCGCGAAGTCCGCTATCGAGAATCGAATCGATGGGCTGGATTTAGGAGCAGATGATTATTTAACGAAACCATTTGCGATGGGAGAATTACTAGCGCGTATACGGGCTATGACACGCCGAAAAACGGTCTTACAAGCGAATAATTTAACATTTGAGGATTTAGAATTGAACAAAGATATTATGCGTATCAGCAATGGTCAAGACGAGATAAAGTTATCAAATAAAGAATGTCAAATCTTGCAATTATTAATGGAAAATCCAAAACAAATTTTTTCAGCCGACCAAATGATCGAACGTATCTGGGGGTGGGATGCGGATATCGAAATGAACAGTATCTGGGTGCATTTAAGTAATTTGCGCAAAAAATTAGCAGAACTAGAAGTTCATGTCAAAATAATTGCCACTCGTGGTGTGGGTTATTCGCTGGAGGTTACTAAATGATTGAGAAGCTGAGAAAGAAATTTATACTAATTACTATGAGTACCGTTTTTTTGGTGATGTCTGTCGTTTTAATAGCATTAAACGCCACGAATTATTTCCACGCAGCTGAAAGAGCAGATGAGATTTTAAATGTATTGGCTGAAAATGGCGGAGAATTTCCTGCTGAGGAATTTACAAACCAAGAACCAGGAATCTTGCCGCCAAATCAAGCAGTTTCGGCAGAGACCCCTTTTGAAACACGTTATTTTACTGCTGTTGCTAATTCTAATCGACAAGTTATTCAAATCGATACAACACGAATACGGTCGGTCAATTCTGAAACAGGACGGATTTATGCAGAAGATGTCTTATCTTCAGCTGATACAAAAGGATACGTGGATGTTTTTCGGTATAGAGTTGTAGAGCAAGAGGATGGAACCTTTTTGCTGTTGTTTGTTGACAGTCAACGGGAGCTACAGACGGTGAGAACCTTTTTTCAAAATTCATTATCCATTGGGTTCATTAGTTTAGCACTCATTTTTTTATTGGTAGTTTATTTTTCAAAAAAAATTGTGAAACCTGTTCAAGAAAGTATTGACCGTCAAAAGCAATTTATTACCGATATGGGTCATGAAATAAAAACACCTTTGGCTATTATTTCAGCTAATAACGATGTGCAGCAAATGCTTAACGGAGAAACTGAATGGACCAAAAGTACTGGAAAACAGATTCGCCGTTTAAATGGTTTAATGGAAAGTATGCTTCAGTTAACACAGATGGAAGAAGAAACCTATCAACCTAAAATTGAATCCGTTGATTTATCGCAAGTTTTACGTGAGGCATGCGAACCATACATTCTGATTGGCGAACAAAAAAATGTCCTTGTTTCCTTAGACATCCAGCCAAATGTAGTTATTCAAGCAGAAACGGAGGCAATCAACAAGTTGTGTTCACTGTTAATGGATAATGCGAATAAATATGTTCGAGAACCGGGAACCATTCAAGTTCGATTAAATAGTCATCAACATAAAATCAGATTGATTATTTCCAATACTGTTAGCGAAATGCCACAAAATTTTGATCGACTATTTGATCGCTTTTACCGGGAAGACCAAGCAAGAAAACATACTGCTGGTGGATATGGCATTGGATTGTCACTGGCCGCTACTATAGTAGAAAGCTACCATGGGCAAATCAAAGCAAGCCCGTTGAATGAAGAAACCATCGCTTTTGAAGTTGTATTGCCAACAAAATAAAAAATATTTGGGCAAGTCGCTGATGTAAATCAGAAGACTTGTCTTTTTTTTGTGTAGATTGGACATCTTATACAAAAAAATGAGAAACGGGACAAACTCCGCCAGAAATAGAAAAGTTTGTCCCAAAAAAGAGAAAATGAGACAAACTCTGCCAGAAATAGAAAAGTTTGTCCCGAAAAAGAGAAAACGGGACAAACTCCGCTAGAAATAGAAAAGTTTGTCCACTACAGGTCAGATAAGGGCATTTAGAATTCGAATAATCCTTTTTCTCGAAATCTTTCCAGCACACCAAATATAAAGTATCGAAGTAGTCAGCTTATCATTTGGGAAAAGACGTTGGTACTCCTTGATGCATGCTGAGAGCGCAGAATTAATAAAATTTTCATAACTACATGAACAACAGTGATACTGATTGCGACGTAATTCTAAATCTAATGAACTACATTCCTCGCAGCGTAGCCCTTTGCGTAAACTAGCAAATGAATAATTTGGAATATCGTTAGTAAATAACATAGGATCGATCTGATGAGCAATCAAATCTGTTGCCATTTTTTTATGGAATGTAGTCAAAGGTTTACTTTGTTTTTCAATATTATCAAAATGACTTTTCAGCTGTGAAGGCAATAGAATTCCTTCGTGCTTTGGGGCATTAAATAAAGTGAATTCTGGGTGAACATAAGTAGCATAAGCTTTGATTTCGATCCCGTACCGTAGTTCTTTCAGAAAGATGTTAAGTTTGTTTTTAGTATTTTGTACTTGAATCAAAGGATTGCTCACTTTGAAATTAGGGATCTTCACCAACATTTCTTCTCCGTAATAATATTCTCCACTATAGTTTTTTATTTCATATAAATAAAGCGTCTTTCCAGTCAGAATCAAAGAATCAATTTGAAAGGCATTTGATAAATGAGGTTGTAGAAACAAATCATTCAAAGTTAAGCAGTTAGTACTCAATTGATTAGTCATCAGATCAAATAATTGTTCACCCGAAAAACCTTTCTGCAAATGGTGCAGGTACTGCTGTTGTCTATTGGATAGGGATCCTCTTATTGCTAAAGATTCCATTATCATTAATAAATTGGGCTTTTCTCGTGGTTGATACATAAATTAAAACCTCCTTGCCAAATAGGCATCACTAACTAGATACGCATTCCACAAACAAATCTACTTCTAAATTTTTAAACTTAAGGTTCAATTAAGGTTCAAGATTTATATTATATCCATCGAGCAAGGAGGTAATGGATATGGCTAACTATCAAAGTGTTTTTGAACGAAAGGAAACAAAGTACTTAATTTCTTATGATCAATGGAATAAATTGCTTATAGAACTTAGACCTTACATGGAACTGGACCAATATGGTAAGCATTTAATCACGAACATTTACTATGATACCCCGAGTTGGTATTTGATACGGCATTCAATGAGTAAACCGCTCTATAAAGAAAAAGTTCGTTTGCGCAGTTATGGTGTTCCAACAAAAAAAGATTCAGTCTATGTTGAAATCAAGAAAAAATTTGATGGAATCGTTTATAAAAGAAGGACAAAGATGCAATTGAAAAATGCGGAAAGATTTTTAGCTCATCAAAATGAGCTGGAATCGATCAGCAATGATCAAAAGATACATGAATTTGAGTCAGTTCTTTCTTTTTATCCAGACTTAAAACCAGCTATGTATTTGTCTTATAAAAGACTAGCTTACTTTGGAAAGTTGGATGACACTATCCGAATCACTTTTGATCAAGAAATTTTATACCGAACGGAAGATCTTTCTTTATCATCTGGATCGTATGGAGAGCCGATTTTACCGGAAAATCACTTATTAATGGAAATAAAAATTTGTGGAGCAATGCCTGTATGGCTCGCCCGTATTTTATCTGATCAGCAAATTTACCCAACAAAATTTTCTAAATATGCTAATGGGTACCAAGATTATCTAAAGAAACAAGGAGAAACAACAATAGAAGTAAAAGAAAGAGAGGTTTATAGTGCATGAGTGAGTTATTTAATAGTTTATATATGGAAAGCACGTCTGCGTTTTCAATCACGAGTTTTATTTTTTGTACACTAGCAAGTTTGATTTTAGGGGGATTTGTTGCCTGGACCTATATGCACCAAAATCAGTATTCTAAAGGGTTTGTAGGCACATTATTTCTACTACCAGCAATGGTGCAAATGGTTATCATGTTGGTTAATGGAAATGTAGGAGCTGGAGTTGCTGTAATGGGAGCATTCAGTCTAGTACGATTCCGATCAGTTCCGGGCTCGGCTAAAGAAATCAGCAGTATTTTCCTAGCAATGGCTATTGGTTTAGCAACTGGTATGGGTTATATAGGATTTGCTGTAGTATTCGCCTTGATCATTTGCGGTGTAATGATGTTATTGAATCTTTCCCGCTTTGGCGAAATGGGTGAACAGGCCCGTATGTTAAAAATCACTATTCCCGAAAATTTGGATTATAGCACAATATTTGATGATGTTTTCGAACAATACTTATCCAGTTATCAAATGCTAAGAGTGAAAACGACTAATATGGGCAGCTTGTTTCGCCTTGAATACACCATTGAGTTGAAAGATCAAATGCAAGAAAAACAATTAATTGATGCTTTGCGTTGCAGGAATGGAAACTTAGAAATTATTTGTGGACGCTCGCTATCTGGAAAGGAAGAATTATAATGAAAAAAAAGATGAAATATACGAAAATTACCCCATTTTTATCTCTAGCTGTTTTAGTAATGCTGGCGGGATGCCAAGCGACTTCTTCTGACACTGTTCAAAGTGCAGAATCTGATGCAACAGCAACTGACTCAGGGACTACAGTAAGTGCTGCAGACTATGATTTAGACTTCAGTTCAGATGATCTTGAGGTCGGGTATGATGAGTCTGATTCAACCACTATTCAATTGGCTGATAATCAAAGCACGAGTAGCGGAGAGGGAGCAACGATTGATGGAAATGTTGTTACCATTACAACCGGAGGAACATATTTGATCAGCGGAACTCTTTCAGATGGTCAAATCAACGTAACGGCTCCCGATACTGAAGAAGTTCATTTGATCTTTGACGGAGTAGACATTACTTCTTCAACAACGGCTCCTTTACTGATTGAAGAAGCTGATAAAGTCTTTGTGACATTGGCAGAAGGATCAGAAAATACATTGACTGACAAAGCTGGAAGTACAGCAACACTTGGTACGGATGCTGATGCGACTAGTATTGACGGAACAATTTTTAGTAAGGCTGATTTGACATTGAACGGCTCTGGAAACTTAACGGTAAATGGAAATACAAATCATGGAATTGTATCAAAAGATGATTTGATTATCGTAAGCGGAACGTATCAAATTACTGCAGCTGGACAAGGTTTGTCAGGAAAAGATGCAGTTAAAATCAAAGACGGAACATTTACGTTGAATACGGGAACTGATGCGATCCAATCTGATAATGATCAAGAAGAAGGCAGAGGATTTGTTTATATTGCTGGTGGAGATTTTACTATTGATGCTGAGCAAGATGGTATCCAAGCCGAAACGTTACTTCAAATTGATGGTGGAACATTTGACATTACTGCAGGCGGTGGAAGTGCCAATGCAGTAGCAAAAACACAAGAAGGTATGGACTTCTTTGCTCAAAAAGCCGATGAAGAAGAAAATGCGGATAGCGATGAGATTAGTTCAACAAGTACAAAAGGATTGAAATCTGTAAGTGAGTTGATTGTTAATGATGGCACGATTGCAATTGATTCAGCTGATGATAGTGTTCACACTGATGGCAATCTGACACTTTCAGGTGGGAGTCTGACTTTAACTTCTGGCGATGATGGCTTGCATGCTGATAATGATTTGCAATTAAGCGGTTCGACTGTTGCTATTACAGAAAGTTATGAAGGTATTGAAGGAAAGACGATTACAATAAGTGACGGAGAGATTAACGTTTTTGCTAGTGATGACGGAGTGAATGTGTCGGGCGGAGATTCAACAACAACTGAACAAGCAACAGGTCCGGGTGAATTTGCCAGCAACAGTGAAAATACGTTGGTCATTTCTGGTGGTACATTAACAGTGAACAGCAGTGGTGATGGATTAGATTCAAACGGAACGATTGAAATTTCTGGTGGTGTGACAACTGTTAGCGGACCAGAAAATGACGGCAATGGTACAATCGATTCAAATGGAGAAGCTACTATTACTGGTGGAACGTTAATGGCTACTGGAAGTTCAGGAATGGCCGTAACTTTTGCAGATAGTTCTAGTCAAGCAAGTGTTTTATATGGATTTGAGACGACTTATGAAGCAGGTAGTGAAATTGAATTAAGCGATGCAGATGGAACGGTTCTGTTATCATGGACAGCAGATAAAAATTTCACTTCTGTACAGTTCAGCTCAGCAGATATAGCAGTAGATGAAACTTATACCTTATCCGTTAATGATGAAACGTTTGAGGTCCCGATTGCATCAATCGCAACAACCGTGGGAACTACAACTGGGCAAATGGGAGGCGGCATGCAACAGCCAGGAAATGGCGGCGACATGCAGCAACCTAGTGGAGAAAAACCAGATAGTATGCCAGCGCTTAATTAAATAATGAGTTTATAAACAAAAATAGACAAGTCAGGTGAAAGTATCCTGTAACTTGTCTATTTTTTCTCTTTTGGATAAACTAAGTGAAAAAATAATTAGAACGATCTATTTTCATAGATAATTATGATACAATAGGATGTCTTTTCTAGTAATAAAATGTAGGAACTAAACTTCTATACATAAATCTGATAAAAGCACAATATGTTGTGTTTTTTTTATTTTAAATAGCATATGTTGTGTTTTTGTTGATATAATAAAAAAATAAGAGTATCATAGCTAGTGTGCTAATAAATGAACAGAAACTAAGTAACAAAATTTCTGGAAAATACCAAGATAATAAACAGCAATTAAATAGAAAAAGGGTAGCTCAATGGGCTGCTCTTTTTCCTTGAAATAAGGAGAGGGGTAGATGGCGATTTTAGTAATTGGTGGAATGATCGGAGCAGGAAAAACGAGTGTGGCTGAACTTTTGGGAGGCTCTTTGGGTACTGAGGTCTTTTATGAAAATGTAGAGGACAATGAAATCTTGCCTTTATTTTATACAGCAAGTGAGGAGGAACAAAAAGTAAAACGGTACCCGTTCTTACTGCAATTGGAGTTTTTGAATAGTCGGTTTAAAAGCATCAAAGAGGCGCTACATAATCAAAACAATGTTTTAGATCGATCAATCTATGAGGATTGGTATTTTGCGAAAGTAAACACTAAACTAGGGCGTATTTCAGAAACGGAATTCAGTATATATGAAAAATTGCTTAATAATATGATGGAAGAATTACAAGAATTGCCCAAAAAATCACCTGATTTAATGATCTATTTACAAGGATCTTTTGAAACGATTCTTTACCGTATTGGTTTGCGCGGCAGAGACTTTGAGCAAGATCAAGGGTTGCTAGATTACTATAGAGCTCTTTGGGAAGGCTATGACAATTGGGTCGCCAAACATTATGATGCCTCTGAGGTGTTGACTATCAACATAGATAAGATTGATGTAGTCAATAACCCTGCAGATGCCTATACGGTTGTAACAATGGTTAAAGATAAATTAGTAGAGATGGAGATAAGTAATAAATGAATAAATTAATCACGATTTTAGGAATTATAGTTATGTTGGGGATTGTCTATCTCTTATCTGATAATAAAAAAGCTATTAATAAAAGAACAGTACTTACTGCTTTAGGAGCGCAAATTGTTTTATCTTTATTCTTAATTAAAGTTCCTATTGGTAGTTGGATCATTGAACAATTAGCAAGTGGTGTAACAAAGCTGTTTAGTTTTGCTAATGAGGGACTAACTTTTGTATTTGGGGATTTATTTGGACAAGGGTATTTCTTTATTGATGTACTGGGGGTCATTATTTTCTTATCGGCTTTAACAGGTATTCTAGGTTACTTAGGTGTAGTTGGTTGGGTAGTGAAAGTAATTGGAGGTGCTGTAGGCAAATTGTTAGGCACAGAGAAAGCAGAGTCGTTTGTAGCTGTGGCAAATATGTTCCTAGGACAAACAGAGGCTCCTTTCTTAGTAGCCAAATATCTGCCAAATATGACGAATTCTGAACTGATGACGGTTTTGGTTTCAGGAATGGGCTCAATGTCAGCTTCTATTTTAGTAGGATATAATTTGTTAGGTATTCCTATGAAATGGCTGCTGATCACAACTGCTTTAGTTCCGTTTGGGTCAATGCTGGTTGCTAAAATTTTGACACCTGAAACAGAAATCAGCCAAGTATCAGACGTAACGTTAGACCGGAAAGGGTCTAATACGTCAATTTTTTCTGCAATGGCTGAAGGAATCAATAATGGTTTGCAAATGGTTCTAGGTATTGGTGCTAGTTTGATTGCTGTGATTTCGATTGTAGCCTTGTTAAACAGTATTTTAGGTTTAGTAGGAACAAGTTTTACAGAGGCCTTAGGCTATGTCTTTCTACCAATTGGTTGGTTGATGGGGCTAAATGGTTCTGAAGCAATGATTGCTGGGCAAATTTTAGGTACTAAAATGTCTATTAATGAATTTGTTGCTTATGCCGACTTAGCGCCTATGATGGCTGAACTATCTGAACGAGCTGTAGCTATGTTATCCATTGCTGTAGGTAGTTTTGGAGCGTTTGCCAGTATTGCGATCTGTGTAACAGGATTATCAGTATTTGCGCCAACTAGGAAAAATGATTTATCTAAACTTGCTCTACGAGGAATGTTAGGTGGATTTATTGTTCCTATTCTATCTGCCATGTTTGTTGGATTATTTTTATAATAGATTTTTATATTAAGCAAAAAAACCATTAACTCTAAATAGTTAATGGTTTTTTTGTTTAATATAAAGGTTTGAAATTTAACTATGATACAATAAAGATTAACTATTCAATTGTAAAAGGAGTTTTTTTTAATGCCTGTTTCTGTCATTATTTTAGTGGTTTTAATCGTTTTTTTAGGTTCACTGACCCGTTCTACTTTTGGGTTTGGAGATTCAGTTATTTCTATGCCTTTATTAGCGTTACTTCCGCTTTCTATTCATACAAGTGTTTCTCTTATAGGTTTAACTGGTTTGTCTGTGGGGCTCATGGCCATATTTTCTGCATGGAAGTATATTGATCGTCGTATTCTTATTCTTCTCTCGCTTAGTACGTTTGTTGGAATTCCTATTGGCCTTTATTTAGTCAAAAATATGTCTCAAGAAAGAGTAACACTAATTTTAGGGATTTTTCTTCTTTTCTATGGTGTTTATTCATTAATAAAACAACGATTCCAACTGGAATTACCTAAAAAGTGGAAAGAAAGTAATTTTTTACCATTGCCTTTTGGTCTTCTTTCAGGTGTTCTTGGAAGTGCCTATAACATGAACGGAATTCCCATTGTAGTTTATGGTACCTTCAGAGACTGGGAAATGAAGACCTTTCAAAGTACTCTGCAGAGCCATTTTATTATTTCAAGTCTTTTAATAGTTCTCGGACAAGCATTAGGTGGATTTTGGTCAAAAGAATTATTTATCTTTTATATTGCTTCGCTTCCAGCAATTTATCTAGCTCACAAAGCTGGCAAGGGAATTCGACAACGACTTCCGGTACATCGATTTGAAACTCTCCTATTCTTTTTTATTATTTTTTTAGGAGGGATGCTTTTATTAAGCGTATCCTAAAATGACAAATAACTTTATTGAAAATAGCGCTTTCGAAACAGGTGTACTAACGTTATAATTGTTTCATAATTAAACCAATCATTTAACAACTAGATGCAGAGAATAAAAGGAGGATTTAAAAATGAGCGATCGCGATAAGCAAAATAAATATAATCAACACAGTAATATTTCGAATTCTTTATATGCTAGAGTAAATGTTGGTCAAGATGCCAACAAAAATTCGCTAGATAGTGCTGAACCTGTACACACAGGAGGGAGTATGAACAATGATGATGAAAGAGTGAGTGATAATAGTACATTTACTCATACTTTAGTATTTTACGTTATTGGATTATTAACGTCTGCTATCGTAGGATTTGGTATTTTTAAGTTATTCCAAGATTATTTTTATGGTGATGGTGTGAACCAAGCGTTACCATCGTTTTTGCTGATAGCAGGGTCTCTTTTGATTGGCTTTATTATCTCAGCAGCTATTCTTAAAAAAATAAAAATTTAGTTAGTAATAAGAATTTTTTTGTCAAAAAAATAATAAACTAAATAGGAGATTAATTTATGAGGAAAATACCATTGCTCGTTTATGTCTCACTTGTTTTTGCGTTAACTGGTTGTGAAATGATGTCCGAAGACAAAGCTGAACAACTAATTATAGAAGAGTACAGTAATCAGTTAGGTGAGGCTACGATTGTTTCTACAGAAAAAATAGATAACGAGTACTTAATTGAATGGGAAAATAAGAATGATAAATATAGAGGTACAAGCAAGGTTTCAGCAGATGGAGAAATAACAATGATAGAAGCGGAAATTGAATAACTGTAGTTAGATTTTTTCACCAATAGCCATTCTTCATGGTGAAATTGCTCGTTTGTTGGTTGATAAAATGAAAGAAAAATTGACAGTTTAGTTTAAAGAGTTTAAAGATGACTTTTCTATTTGGAAGCGCTACAATAAACGTGGAATCCTGTGTAGAAGAAGTAGATAATTACTAGTAACTAGATCAAAAGGAGGGGAATAGCAATGGAATTTAGAGATCATGGCAAAAAACCTTATATGTTCGACATTGAAGAGGCAACTATCCAGAATACTAATTTTCGTACCACGATTTGGACAGGCAAAAAACTACAATTAACGGTGATGTCCATTAAGGAAAATGAGGAAGCGGGATTAGAAGTTCATGAAGGCATTGATCAGTTCATTCGTATTGTAGAGGGTCAAGGAGTATGTAAAATAGGTAAAACCATAGATAATTTAAACTTTGAAAGAGCTATTACAAAGAATGATGCTGTAATGGTGCCTGAAAACATGTGGCATAACATCATCAACACAGGTGGTAAACCCTTAAAGCTGTATACATTATACTCTACACCAGAGCACAAAGAAGGAACAATTCATATTTCGCGCGAAGATGCACCGCCACAAGTTGATTAAAAGTAGATAATTTCGATAAAGATAAAAGTGAAAAAACAGATTAGGTGCTGCAATCAACTGCGCACCTAATCTGTTTTTTATAACTATTTTAAAAGGAGTGCGGATTAAGCTAAGACAATAGTCTTAATTTCGTCCAATAAACCCTTTGGTTGCTAATACTTTAGCAGCGTGTTTATCTGCCGGTACATAACCTTTTTCAAGTAAGTCGTTGATGTACAATCTGTTGTAGATGAAAGCAAAAATTAAGCTAGAGAAATCCAATGAAAGGGCAGCGCAAACGAGTTGAATAAAGAACCATTTAAAGTCTCCACGAAAGAGAGCAGGCATAAAAGCAAAAAATAAGGTCGTCCATGAAAAACCAATTTTTATGTGTTTCATTTGGCGAGTGCGCGGATTGGTCAAAGATATTTTCATCAGGATCACGTTCCTTTCGTTTGTTATAAAGTATAACATATGTCTAAAAGGAACATGGCTAAACAGAACTTAGAGTAATTTTTCTTTTAATTGTTCAAAAAAGAGAATACTATCTCCAACTTTGTCTTGTTCGCTTAATTTCTCAAACCATTCCTCGGCTTGAGTCAAATAGTTTTTAGAAGTTGCTAGTTCACCCAACAGAGTGTTCATATCTGCAAGTAATACAAGTGATTCGAAAACAACTTTTGGATTTTCGTTCTCCCAATCACTTTTATTTAGCCCTCTTGTAATCATTTTAATAGCTTCTTCGGGACTTTCATGTGAATACGCGAGTGTATTGCTTTCTCTATAAAGCTTTTCTAGCAAAGTGCTGCTAATGTCTTCTTTCTTCTCATGTGGTTCCACAAACATAAAATAATTTCCGTTGGGATCGGTCAAAGTAAAACGACGATCTGAATTTAGATCTCTTAGTAAACTAATTTTGGGATAACCTGAGCGTTTCAACTGTTTTCCTGTATTTTGCTTGTAATTTTCTTGCAAAGAGTAGTATAAATCGTCTATGTTTACTGTTGAAATTAAAATCATGTTTGTTGGAGTAGGAATTTCTAATTTTTTATATGCAAACAAATGAAACGTAAGCTGTGCATATTCTAAAATGGCATATCCACCCGAACGTTTTTGGTTTTCATACTGGTTAACAAAACCTAAATTCTTATAAAACAGTACAGTTTCTTTAAAATCTTTTGCCGGTAGTACTGAAATGGTAGAAATAATCTCAAAAGACGTCATACATTTCCTCCTTTAGTAAAATAATCAACTTGAAAAGAACATTATTTTTGTTGGTGAATGTGATTTCATAATAGAGTAAAAGAGACACATGGTTAACGACAGTTGCGAATGTGGAACTTTTTCTTCATAAATCTTTAATAGTTCTAGTTTTAAATGTTCGTTAGTTTGTAACTCATTGAAATAAGTATAGTAATAATCAAAAAATAATAAGCCTTAAGCGAAGTAGATCATTCGTTTAAGGCTTATTTTTATTTAGGCTAAATTATCTAAGTCAACATTTTTTTAAGCGTAAGTTAGTTGGTACCATTTAGCAGCAGCAGCAACTTCACTATACGTTAATTGATGTTGGTTGCTTTCCCAGTGAATCTCAACTTGGGCATGTGCTTTTTCCAGCGTAGCATACAATTCTTCTGATTCTTTTGAAGGGCAGATTGGATCGTTTGTTCCAGCACTGATAAAGACAGCTTTGCTTGTTAAATCAGGTAAAGAAATGCCTCTTCTAGGGACCATCGGGTGGTGCAAAATAGCTCCAGACAATGCATCACCATAATGAAAGAGAAGACTAGCAGCAATGTTTGCACCATTTGAATACCCTATAGCTAAAATGTTTGTGCGGTTAAACTCATACTGACTAGCAGCTTCATCAAGAAATGCATTTAATTCTTTTGTACGGAAAATTAAATCTTCTTCATCAAAGATTCCTTCAGCAAGTCGGCGGAAAAAGCGTGGCATGCCATTTTCTGAAACATTTCCTCGTACACTTAAGACATTTGCATCTGGATCGATTTCTGTTGCAAGAGGAAGCAGGTCATGTTCAGTGCCTCCAGTTCCATGTAGTAGAAGCAAAGTCGGTTTCGTTTGATCTTTTCCTTTAATAAATAAATGTTTCATACTATTCCTCCTTCATTATTCTATTCCTAATAGGTCATTTACTCTAAATACTCTTTTTCAAATACTTTTGTGCTGCGTACAGTATCAATAGGACGTACCAATGATTCAATACGACTACGGTCATTTCTAAAATCTGGCGGTAAAGCAAGTGTTTCACCTAAAGTCTCAATGGATTCTTCATCATCAATAAATCCAGGTTCGTCTGTAGCTAGTTCAAATAAAATCCCAGGATAGATATTTGTATACGTTGATTCAAAATAAAAACGATCGACATATCCTGAATTTGGCAGCCCAAAACCTTGCATCCGTTCCGTCCAATAGTCAAGATTCTCACGATTTTTTGCACGGAAAGCAACATGATGTACGCTGCCGTATCCTTGTCTTCCATGTGGCATACTCGTATTTGATTCAACAATGATTTGAGCGCCGTTACCACCAAATTCTCCAACTTCAAATTGGTGGTAGTCTCCCTCAACTGCGATTTCTTTGAATAAAAGAACTTTTTCAAGAACTTGCTTCATATAGTCAAAATTTGAAACTCTAAAGAAAATAGGACCTAAACCGGTAATGGAAAATTCGTCAGGGACAGGACCTTTATGCCATGGTTTTCCAGAAGCGACTCCAGTATCGTTTTCATCCGAGATCAATTGGTATTGTTGTTCATCAAAATCTTCAAATTGTAAAGTCATGATTCCAAACATTTCTTTGATTTCTCCATGTTTAACAGCATATTTGTCAAATCGTTTAACCCAATAATCCAGCGCTGCATCAGTTGGTACACGAAAAGAAGTTCTTGAAATGTCATCCGTTCCTTTTGATCCTTTTGGAATATTTGGAAAATCAAAGAAAGTCATATCTGTTCCTGGACTGCCGCTTTCATCTGCGAAGAATAGATGGTAAGTGTGAATATCATCCTGGTTGATTGTTTTTTTTACCAAGCGAAGACCTAAAACATTTGTATAAAAGGCATAGATTTTTTCAGCGCTACTTGTTATTGCGGTTACGTGGTGAATTCCTGCAAATTCGTTCATAGATTATTCCTCCAATTAGTTGGTTTAGTTTTGAAATATAGTTTAATCCAATTCTCTGACTTCAATTGGAATAAGTTTAGTGATCAATTTTTCTCGCGCGCTTTCATATTGAGTTGGTAGTTTTAAGCTTTGTCCCATTGTCTCATAAGATTCATCATGTGCAAAACCAGGAGTATCGGTTGCTATTTCAAATAAAATATCGCCATATTCTCTAAAATAAATAGCGTTAAAATAGTTGCGGTCTTTTATTTCTGTTACACCGTACCCTTTGTTATAAATATAGTCTTGCCAATCAATATGATCAGCTTCATCTTTTGCACGCCACGCAATATGGTGGACAGTTCCAACGCCCATTATCCCTTGAGCAAGTGCACTTTGTTTAACATCAATAATATTTCCAATTTCTCCATAAGCTTTCAACCGAATAAGATCGTCTTCTTCAGCAACTCTTTCCAAACCCATCGTTTCTTGAAGCGTTTCAATCGTTGAATTTGGATCTGTTGAATACAATATCGCTCCGCCAAACCCTTTTATGGCTACATCAGGGGTTACTTCTCCAAAAGTCCAATTGTTTAATTGACCATCTGCACGTTCAACTAATTCTAGTTGTAAACCATGGTAGTCTTCAAATTGTAAATAAGTTTCACCAAAACGACTTGCTTTCTCGTAATGGATTGCAAATTTGCTTAATCTATTCTCCCAATAAGATAATGATCCAACTGGAATAGCATAAGTGGTCACACCAACTTGACCTCCGCCAATTTTTCCCTTTGCAGCTCCAGCCCAAGGGAAAAAAGTAATAATCGTTCCAGGTTTTCCACCGTCATCTCCAAAATATAAATGATACGTACCTGGATCATCAAAATTGACAGTCTTTTTAATAAGTCGCAAACCTAAAATGCCAGCATAAAAATCGACGTTTTCTTGAGGGTGCCCAACGATAGCTGTAATGTGGTGAATACCTGCTGTTTTCTTCATATCAATCGCTCCTTATAGGTTTAATAGTTGAACTACAGATTTTAAATGTTATAAAGCTACATGTAATGATTAAATTTAATTACGAATTAATATATTACTAATTCGAGGTAATTGTAATACGATTAATGTATTTTGTCAAATAGAGTAAACTACTCTTGTATTTTACTAACCTGTTATAGAAGAAACCTTAATTCAGAGGCGTATCAAAAAGAGAAATCACTTATTTTTAGTAAAAATCTTTAATTAAGAATAAATAGACTTGTATTAATTTTTTATCTGTGGCATACTTGTAAATGTACTTACGAAATGTAAGTGTTAATTGGTGGGTGACCTTCAATTAAATGATTAGTAACGGAGGGCACACATTGGCTAACAAATCAGTATTTACTAGAATGAGCGAAGCTCTATTTGGGAAAACAGAACAAACAAAAACAGAAGAAAAGGGGAACAAAATTATGAAAATCGGTATTATCTCAGGAAGCGTACGTGTAGGAAGAAACTCAGCAGCTGTAACAGAATGGATTCATGAATTTGCAGTAAACAGAAACGATGAAGGTGTCGAATATGAAATGGTTGCTTTAGCAGATTATGATCTACCATTATTGGGAGCTGAATTATCTGAAGACCGCCAAGCATCAGCAGGCGCAGCGATTCAAGCATGGTCAGAAAAAATGGCTTCATTTGATGGATATGTCTTTATCACTCCAGAATACAATCATGCAGTTGGTGGAGCATTGAAAAATGCTTTAGATTTCTTAAAAGCAGAAGTTGCGAATAAAACTGCAGCATTAGTTGGATATGGTAGCTTAGGTGGCGCACGTGCTCACGAAAACATGCGTGTGATTTTAGGGGAACTAAGTGTAGCTTCTGTACACACAACAACAAACTTCTCTCTAATGACTGATTTTGAAAACATGAGTGTTTTCAAACCAAATGACTACAATAAGGTTAATGCACAAGGCATGTTTGATGACTTATTGTTATGGACTAAAGCTCTTAACACAATTAGATAAGCATAAAAAATAAAAAACTATCAACCACCAGAAGAAATTTGGCGGTTGATAGTTTTTTTGTTCTTTTCTACTAAAAATGTCCCTTATACGTTATTCAGTAAAGAACATAAGGAATGACTATCAAGAGAGTGTTGTTTTACTTTTTGATTAGTCCAAAAATCGTCTTTTATGTATCGAGGAATGATATGTGTATGAAAGTGAGTTCCTTCCATCATAGAATGACCATTATTTTTTATTGAGGTAACACCTAAAACTTCAAAGTTATTTTCTATAATTTTTATAATACTTTTTTCTAAATCAATTAGTTCATGCAACTTTTCCCTTGGTAAATCATAAATATTGGCATAATGATTTTTGCTTATAATTAGTAAATGCCCTTTTTGAATAGGATTTATATCGAAAATCATAAAAAAGTTTTCTGTTTCTTTTATTTTTTGTTCTGGATAGATATTATTACAAAAAATACAGTTTTCCATTTTGCTTACCTCCTTAGGGTTTTCAATAGCTATATTAAATTTTAATAGTGTAAAGCGTATTAACTTCAATACCTTTTAGTTTTGTATTTGTTGAAGATAGACAATAAAGCTCACTATAGTTAGCACAATCAAAATAGCTAACGTAATTAAAGATTGACTGTTTAAAGAATTAACATCCTGTTTTTCGGCTTTATAATGAGGATTAACTCTTTTAATATTGTAGTCAGTATTTGTGCTCATAAAACTTCCACTGGGGAGATTAAACAAGAATAAAATAATATAAAAGATCCCCGATAGTAAACTTATAGGAGTATCCCATACAATGTTTATTAGAAATGCTGCAAAAATTGGAATAATACTTAATAAAACTAAACTTATTATTATTTTTTTCAATATAACTCCTCCATACAAATAGATTAAAGATTAATAAGGACTTGTGTAGTAGTGTTTGTTTAGTTGCAAAGCAAGAGGCCACCATTGTTTCGAAATGGATAAATTTGAAAATGAAAAAGGAATCGAATGTCAACTCAACGTAGAATTTCATTTGAGTAGACGTAATAAAGCCTAATTCGATTAACTCAGAACCGATTTTCATTTGAGTAGACGTAATAAAGCCTAATTCGATTAACTCAGAACCGATTTTCATTTGAGTAGACGTAATAAAGC
>NZ_JBEMBC010000025.1:0-33568 GCF_040274425.1 Carnobacterium sp. | reverse complement strand
CGCAACTTTTGAAACAGAAACTAAAGATGGTTTAACAATTACAGATTTTTGGGCAACATGGTGCGGTCCTTGTCGCATGCAGTCGCCAGTATTAGAAGAACTTGATGAAGAAATTGGTGACGAAGTAAAAATCGTCAAAATGGATGTTGATGCTAATCCAGAAGTTCCAAGTTCATTTGGAATTATGAGCATTCCTACTCTATTAGTAAAAAAAGATGGAGAAGTTGTTGAAAAATTAATTGGTTACCACAATAAAGAACAAATCGAAGACGTTATCGCTAAATACAAATAAGCTACATGCTTAAAAAAGGATTGAGACATTTTCTGTCTCAATCCTTTTTTTGTTGATTATGCTAAAAGTTAGGTACTTTTAATGGTTAATTTTTTTGAATGAGAATTCATATAATAAAGAACTTCTTTTTTTAGCTCTTCTATTAACGAAAAATCTTCAATCGCTTCCAATAAATTAAAGCCCTTTTGTATCCATGTTTCAGTCTCAGTAGTAGACTTTTTTAGTTTAGTTAATATAATGCCTTTTCGTACGTATACAACACCGAGTATCCGGTACCTTCCTTTTTCCTTGCTTAATGTAATTAAAGATTCTGCTTTTTCCAGCGCCTGTTGGTAATTATGATTTTCCATTAGTAAGTAAATGAGGTTCATAGAGTAAGCCAATTTTAACTCTATTGCCTCATGAAAATGTTTGTAATGTTCTAATTCAATCAAAGCGCGTTTTGAAATAAAATGAGAAGTATCAAAATCAAAGAAAAAAAGAATATTGTTCAATAAACGTAGTTCAATTAAGTACCATTTATCAAGTTGCGCAATGCGATGCCAAACTTTTTCAGCATAGGGTGCTGCTTGTGATAAATCATTGGTTTTTGAAAGGGTGATAAGCGCATCACAAATATAAAAAATGTCTTGTACAACGTTATCTTCATGCTCATTTAAATAGTTTTTTGTCGTTTCTCTAACTTTCATCAAGGTATTTAAATCGTTATTTACAGCCATTGTTTTAAATTGATATAAAATAGCATCTTTTCCTTTTAATTGATAATGATTATGAATGTAATTAAATTCTTCATGAGTCATATCTAAATTGTTCAAAATTTGAAAATATTTAGTAATGGTTGGAACAATGCTATCCAATTCAAATTTTGTATAAGTTGAACGTGCCATAGCTTCTTTCGCCACGTATTGTTGAGTGTAACCCTTATTTTCTCTTATTTTTTTAAAGTCTTTGCCAAAATTTTGACGAATATGTGTCATAAATTAAATCATCTCCTAATAAAAAATGTGATTATATGAACATTATATAAGATAGTATAAATCATTTGCTATAATTAAGTCAAAGTTAGGAGGGATTGCATGAAAAAGATATTAAAAAAATTAGTATTATTTTTGCCGGTAATCTGGTTCATGGGCGGTGGGGGCTAGTAGCAGTGTAAACTAGTTACTCTGGCATTTCCTTAATTCTTAGTCAGTTTGTCGAATTAGTAAGGGTCAGTTTATTTAACGTACTCTTACTAATTCATTGGATAATAAATGGATCTTTCAGCATTAAGTTTAGGAGGGACGCTATGGAAGCAAATAAAGTAAAAGTAAGAAATAGCTATGCTTATATTCTTGAAGGAAAGAATAGTTGCGATACTTTACCGGTAGACGAGGAAGACTTGATTGAAAATGCTGACGGAATCCTTGATTGCCCTCTTGATAGTGTGCTGAGAAAAAATAAATTATCTTTAAGTGATTTAAATGACATGAAAACTACAAAGTTGTTATTTGTAAAATTAGACGAGAATAAAACCATAATATTGAATACTATCTGCCTCAATATAAATATTTAAAAGAGGTAAAATTAAATAAAAGGATTTTAAAGCGTTGATACAAAATTAACGCTTTTTTGCTGTTTAAAAAAATCTTTTCTTGCTACACTTATGTAAACTAGTTGGTATGGAGATCAATAATAAAAGTAGTAAGGGTGATGATTTAATGAAAGGCGTATCTATTAAGACGGAAGATGGCAATCTTTATTGCAGCGTAAGTGGGGTGGGCGACCCTTTACTGCTATTGCACGGCAATGGAGAAGACCATCAAATATTTGAACAGCAAGTCTCTCATTTCAGTAAAGATTTTCAAGTTATTGCACTAGATACAAGAGGACATGGACGTTCGGATCATGGAAAAGGTGTATTGACATTTCAAAAAATTGCTCAAGATATTTTATCCGTATTGCGATACTTTAATTTATCTAAAGTAAATATCATGGGTTTTAGCGATGGAGGAAATTTAGCATTGTATTTTGGGAGCCACTATCCAGAAAAAGTGAATAAACTCATTGTGATTGGTGCTAACTATAAAGTAAATGGGTTGAAAAAAGACTCTTTAACTGAAGTGAAAAGAGACTACGTGTTGTTGACAGTCTTAGGCAGCTTTCTTTTGAAAGCGGCAAAAAAGAGACAGATCATTGATCTCATGTGGCATCAACTAGATCTAAGTTCTGCTGATTTAATGGCTATAGAAGCTCCTACATTAATAGTAGCAGGTGAGGACGATGTTATTGAAGAAAGTCATACTAGGAAAATCCATGAATTGGTCATCAATAGTGAATTAATGATTGTGCCAAAAGCAAGTCATTTTCTAATGGTTGAAAAGTATGAGGAGTTTAATCAATTTGCAACGGAATTTTTGTTTAACAACAGCCTTTCTTCATACAATTATAGTTAGAAAAATGGATAATCTATTTCCGAGCTAATTTCTTGAAACATTTTAGCTTTTTAAATTATACTATTGAAGAAAAGTTAGATTAAAAGAGCGAAACTAAAAATAATTTGGATGATTTATTTTTATTCTTTAATCTAGTTTAAATAACTAGGTTGAATAGTAATGGTAACTGTGTTATCCTGTTATTAAATATAGATGAACTTACTATCAAAAAAGAAAAAATAAATGACAAAATTCTTTTGGGATCTTATTAATTGCCAGATTTTTTCAAGGAGGAAATAAAATGAACGAAGAAGCAGTGTATACAAAAAAATATTTAATCACCAATGAAGTGCTCAATGCAGTAACCCATGGTATCGGGGCTCTCTTGAGTATTGCTGGAATGGTTTTATTGATTATGAAGGCAGTCAATACAGGCACTACGTTAGAATTAGTTTCTTATTGTATTTACGGAACCTCACAATTTCTCCTTTACTTATGTTCAACTCTTTACCATAGTTTGATTTTTACTCGAGCAAGAAAACTATTTAAGATCTTTGATCATTGTAGTATTTTCTTACTAATTGCTGGTTCTTACACGCCTATTTCACTTATCACAATTGGTGGAAAAACAGGATGGGCATTGTTTGGAGTCGTATGGGCAATTGCTATATTTGGAATTATTTACAAATGTCTTTGGATTGAAAAATTTAAAAAAATGTCGACATTGCTATATATTGGTATGGGATGGCTGAGTATGTTTGCAATCAAACCTATGTATATTGGATTAGGCTTTGATGGTTTCGCTCTACTATTAGCTGGTGGACTTTCATTTACCATAGGAACTATTTTCTACAGTATGAGAAACGTTAAGTACATGCATGTCTTGTGGCACTTATTCGTTTTGACAGGTACTGCGTTTATCTACTTTTCTATCTTATTCTATGCATAAAAAAAAGAAGTTTAAAGAAATGTGCTGCTTTCTTTAAGCTTCTTTTTCTTTGTCTGCACTTAAAATAATAAGGCTTTCTTTATGTTTTTTTAGAAAGAAGTTGTATAATGAGACAGCTGAATAAAAATATGCAAGGAGGAATGAAATGAGTATTGGGTATGCTTGTTTATCTGTAGGTGTTCCAGATACAGGCTTTAAAACTTGTCGAAAAGCAAATGCCACAGAAGAAAAACTAAAAGAATTAATACGGTTTAATTTAAATTCACTAGAAAATTTGATTGATTACAATATAAAAAATCAGATCAAATTATTTCGTATTAGTTCAGATATCATTCCTTTTGGTTCTAGTCCAGTAAATGCACTAGCTTGGTGGGAACTATTTAAGCCTCAATTTGAACAAATTGGGAGTAAAATCAAATTTAGCGGTATGCGAGTATCCATGCATCCGGGACAATATACGGTATTAAATTCACCAGATGAAGACGTTGTATCACGAGCGGTTGAGGATCTAAACTACCATACAAAATTTTTAGACAGTCTTGGAGTAGGACCTACACATAAAATCATCTTGCATATTGGCGGAGTTTATCAAGAAAAAGAAATAGCTATGAAGCGTTTTGTTAAAAGTTACCAAACGTTATTGTCAAATGCGATAAAAAAACGATTAGTCATTGAAAACGATGATCGCTCTTATACGGTTTCTGAAGTCTTGACGATCAGTCAAGCAACAGGTGCCCCTGTTGTTTATGATAATCTTCATAATGCAATCAATACAAGTGACATTACAAAAGATGATGCCTATTGGATTGAACTAACTCGAAAAACATGGAAACCTGAAGATGGGCGTCAAAAAATTCATTACTCTCAACAAAGCCCGATGAATCGAATTGGGGCGCATACACAGACGATTGCGATTGAACCATTTTTGGATTTTTACCATCAAGTAGCAAGAGAAGACTTGGACATCATGTTAGAAGTAAAAGATAAAAATCTTTCTGCTGTAAAGTGTATTACTGCGACGACAGAGCAGCCACATATGAACTTGCTTGAAAAAGAATGGAGCTTATATAAATACAGTGTTTTAGAAAAATCACCAAAGTTGTATGATGACATCAGACAGTTGTTAAAAGATAAAAGTAGTTTTCCTGTACTAGATTTTTATCGTTTACTAGACCAAGCAATAGCTATGGAAGCCACAACAGGAACAGCAGTAAATGCTGCTTATCATGTGTATGGCTATTTTAAAAAAGAAACAACAGAAAAAGAAAAAGTGGTTTTTTTAAAGCAAATTGAAAAGGTTGAACAAACGAATGGCTCTATAAAAGCACTTAAAAAAATATTGTGGAACTTAGCAGTAGTTTATAACCAGCCCTATTTACTGCAGTCCTACTATTTTGTATTTTAAAAATGAAAAAACAGGTGTGAATGCTTGATGATGGAAATGAAATAAAGTATACTATTTTACTGTACCAAGCATTAGATTGAATAGTTCACACATGAAAGAGGAAAAAAATATGAATATACAAAAAATTATTGCCTTAGTTATTTTACTTTCTGGAATTATTTTACTTTTTTATGGATTTATAGAAAGCAATCAAATTTCGTTAATTACCGGAATCGCTTTAATTGTGATTACAATTTTAGATTATATGAAATTAAAAAATAGGAAAAAGTAACCTTAATCCTTCTATTTCTATTTGTTACTTTGTAATAAAAAGAAAAGCACAAAATATTTAGTGCTTTTCAGAACTAAGTATGCTATACTAATAGATGTAGATGTACGTGGTGTTTCACTTTTTAGAGGTCAAACGATTGTTTTTTCTTGTGTTTAAATAAGGTATAGGTTCGAATCCTATCTTCTACATTTTCAACTACCTTTGCTTAAAGGTAGTTTTTTTGTATTAAAAAGTAGTTCGCTTAACAAATAGTGGATTAATATAGGTTTCACTAAATTGCTAAACGGATTGTTTGGGCACTCCTTCTTTATTTGGTACTATTATAGTGTGTTAAATAATTAAGATAGGAGGATGAATAAGTATGGTGAAAAATTTCAAAGGTGCTTACCAATCAGTTGAGGAAGCGGCTGCTCAAGTAGAGCATTTAATTACAGAAGGCTATCAACCTGAGGATATTACTGTTGTCACTCATAAAGAAAATAAGGGTACGATTGAAAGTTTAACAATTGCTGAGGTGGACCCTATTCTTAATAAGCAGAACAAATCAGTATGGAATCGAGTTAGAGATACCTTTAATGAAGCAGATGATACAAATCCGCTTAAAAAATATAAGTTAGACTCTGCTATTACCCAAAGGTACAACACAGCAATAAGAAATGGTGGTTATGTTATTCTCACTGAAGAACCAGAGACCAACAAAACCAATCAAAACCTAAGAAGTAATCCAGTTAAGGATAAAAAGGATCCTACTTTACCAACAATTGGCGAAGTTTCCGCATCAGTAAAAGGCAACATTTCAGAGGGAGACAACAAAGCTCCTTCAATAGATGGAATTCCTTTAAAAGAGACAGATGGGACATTTGGTGGGAATCATCCAACTGATAATCCAAGCATGCCAACTACGCCTGGAACAGATCAACAAAGAGATATTCGAGTAGACCGATAAGTAGGAAAGTAAAAGCAAATTGAGGCAACGTTCTCAATTTGCTTTTTTAGTCTGTCCTGAAATAAAGCAAGAATAATCAGGAATTTTATGGGTAATAATGGTCTAACCATGAAAATTCTGTTAGACTTAATATCTAAGTACATAGTTAAGATTACAAGAGTGGAGGAAAAAATATGTTAGAAGTAAAGCAACTAAAAAAGACCTTCGGAACGTTAACTGCAGTAAATAATGTTAGTTTTACGATTCCTGATGGTCAGATTTTAGGGATGATCGGTCAGAATGGCGCAGGGAAAACAACAACTTTTCGCTTGATATTAAATTTCTTAACAGCTGATTCTGGAGAAGTATTATGGAATGGTAAACCGCTGAAAAAAACGGATTATGATATCATCGGTTATTTACCAGAAGAGCGTGGGTTGTACCCTAAGGTTTCAATAGAAGATCAAATTATTTATTTTGCACAGTTACGTGGGAAATCGAAAAAGGAGATCAAACCTCAAATTGATAAATGGATGGAGAAATTCCAAGTTAAAGGAAAAAAGACAGATAAAATTAAATCGTTGTCTAAAGGAAATCAACAAAAAGTGCAATTAATTGCTACATTGATTCATCAACCAAAATTAGTTATTTTAGATGAACCGTTTAGTGGGCTGGATCCAGTCAATGCTGGATTATTAGAAATTGGAATCAAAGAGTTAAAAAAGCAAGGAGCTTCAGTTATCTTTTCAAGTCACAACATGAATAATGTTGAGGATATCTGTGACAAGTTGATCATGTTGAGAAATGGTCAAATGGTTTTAGATGGAACAGTTCGTGAAATCAGAGAACAATTTGGTCGGAAAAAATTATTTTTAGAAACAGCCATCTCTATTGAGGAATTGAAATTGATGCCTGGAGTTGTAAAAGCAGTAGAAACTAATGATGGAGTGAAAGTTCTAGATTTAGAACATCCAGAAGATGGAAAAGCTATTTTTGAAAAAGTAACACAAGACGGATACATTACTACTTTTAGCCAGCAGCCGCCTACGATAGAGGAAATTTTTAAAATGAAAGCAGGTGAGTTCCATGAATAAATTTTGGGTAATTGTGAATGATGTCTACAAAAAAAATATTAAATCATTTGGCTTTTTAACAATGGTACTATCGCCTATAGTGATGCTGCTAATTATTGGTGGAATTATTTATTTTATTAGTCAATCAGAAAATGATATTCCTGAAATTGCTGTTTTAACATCTGATCAAGAAATCCAAACACTCTTAGCAACTCAGGAAAATCAGTTTACTATTAATTCTGAAATCACGACGAAAGAGGCCGCGGAGAAAGCAATGGAGCAAGAAGAGCTAGACGGTTATCTTGAAGTTAACTCTGATAACCAACTTGTTTCGGCAAACTATGTGGATACTTCAGGGAGTGATACTTTAGATACGACTGTGTTAACGGGCTTGCTGACCAGCATCCAATTAAATCGTAAAGCAGCTGAATATGGACTGACACAACAAGAAGCAATGGAATTGATGAGTCCGGCAAACCTGACTACAGAAACGGTTCGTTTTGAAGATGGTGGAATCACCAGCCAAGATAGTACAGCAGAAACCATTAAAATGTGGAGTTCTTATGTTGTTGGTATCGCTATTTTTATTTTTATTATGAATTATGCCAGTATTATTGGGACTGAAATCGCATCTGAAAAAGGAACAAGAATTATGGAAATTATTTTATCAAGTGTTTCTTCTACGACCCATTTCTTTGGGAAATTAGTTGGGATATTACTGGTTTGTCTGACACAAATCATTATCTATGTTGTATTAGCCTTGGTAGCTTATCCATTTATAAAAAATATTACTTTTGTTCAAGAGTTTTTTGAAGGAATCGATATGGGAGCTTTACTAAGTAATTTATTAGGTACAACGCTTATTTACTTTGTCTTAGGGATTATTTTGTATGCTGGTTTAGCAGCATTCTTTGGTTCGTTAGTAACGAAAATTGAAGATGTCAGCAAAGCTGTTACACCTTTGGTTTTCTTGGCATTAATTGGGTTTTATGGCGGTTTGTTTGCATTTGCTAGTCCAAATCAGCTCATAGTTAAAATTGGTTCTCAAATACCATTATTCACTCCGTTTATTATGCCTTTTAGAGTAGCGAGTGAAACAGTATCCATTACTGGGATAGTCATTTCAATCATTGTGATGGTCCTATTTACTATCCTATGTACATTATTATCGCTGGTTATGTACCGTTCAAATGTTTTAGTTTATTCCGATGCAGGAATGATGAAAACGATGAAAACGTCTTTTAGTATTCTAAAAAATGAACGAAAGAAACCTGAGTAATAGAATAAGAGAAATAAAAAGAGAGCTAGGTTAGCATTAACCTAGCTCTCTTTTGTAGTTGTTACAGTTCATGTCTCGAAGACCTTGAAGGCAAAGCTGATTCATCTTGCTTAGGAACCTCAGTGTTCATTACTTTTGTTTCTTCATTTTCGTTGTCACTCATAACAAAATGAGTAAGGGGTTCTTCAATTGATAATCGGTCTTTTGTGTCCGATTGTACGATGAATGTAACAACCTTTGTTTTCATGTTTACTTCAGTTAGCGCTTCAGTATATAAACTGTCTAGTGTTTGTATTTGTTCAGCTAAAAATCCAGCTTCTAAATTAAAGCTAGGCTGTGCATGTTCTAAACGAGCTTGTACAACTTTACCAGATAAAGTATAAACCTGTTTATTGTGTTTTTCCTTATTCAATTCTATTAAGCCAAAACCCGCTTTATCAAAAAAGCGAATGATGTCTTGCCTACTTGCAAGTGGATATTGTCTGGCCAATTCTTTGCCAGCCCAATACAAAATTTCATGTGTTTCTGCTCCTAATAAATTGGGTATTAGAACATCTCTAATCAGTTCATATCCAAATAAGGAAGTTGTTTCGTTAAATTTTTCTAGATCCACTTTTTGTTCGTCCTTTTTTCTACTCACTTACTCATTCACCTCTTTTGTCATTCACAATTTATTATAACGTGATTTGAAACAGAAACCTATCTTTTTAAAAAAATGCTATTCAGTTACTTAAAAAAAAGGAAAAAAGAAGTTATTTAAACGATTAACTAAGTTAATTTACCTAATCCCTTGAATTTCACTCTAAAAAAAGGGAAAATAGATAGAGTATACAAATGAAATTAAACAGAGGTTGTTAAATATGAAAAAACAAGCGATAGGTTTTATAGATTCTGGAGTTGGTGGTTTGACAGTAGTAAAAGAAGCTATGCGACAATTACCAAATGAATCGATTTATTATGTAGGAGATACTGCACGCTGTCCTTATGGTCCAAGACCGGAAGAACAAATCCGACAATTTACTTGGGAGATGACCCATTTTTTATTAAATAAAGATATTAAGATGCTTGTGATTGCTTGTAATACAGCAACTGCAGTAGCCTTAGAAGATCTAAAAAAGAAGTTAGCCATACCCATCATTGGTGTTATTTTACCTGGAAGCCGAGCAGCAATCAAAGCAACAAAAAATAATCGTATTGGAATTATTGGAACTGAAGGTACGATAAAAAGCGACAAATATAAGAAGATGATTCGATCAAAAGACACTTTAGCGTCAGTAGACAGTTTGGCATGTCCAAAATTCGTTCCTTTGGTTGAAAGTAATGAATATGATAGTGCTATTGCTAAGAAAATCGTTGCAGAAACTTTGAAGCCCATTAAAAATAAAAATATTGATACGTTAGTTTTAGGTTGTACCCATTATCCGTTATTGCGTCCGATCATTCAGAATTTTATGGGTGATTCAGTAACGTTGATCGATTCAGGTGCAGAAACCATTAGTGAAGTGAGTACTATTCTTGATTACTTTAACCTTGCAGAGTTAAGCAAAAATAAAGAAGTTTCTGAACGGAAATTTTACACAACAGGATCTACACATATGTTTAATGATATTGCCTCTCAGTGGTTGGGAAATGAAACATTAGATGTTGAACATATTAAGTTAGGAACAGAGAAATTTTAAACAAGAGCTAATTGCTCAACTAAAAAAAGTGAGGTTCAAGTATGCGTGCAGATGGTAGAAAGAATGATGAAAATAGATTGGTGACAATAGAAACCAATTATTTGAAACATCCAGAAGGATCGGTTTTGATCTCTTTTGGAGATACAAAAGTAATTTGTAATGCAACAATCGAAACAAAAGTCCCGCGTTTCTTAAAAGGTATGGGAAGCGGATGGGTTCATGCTGAATACAGTATGTTGCCAAGAGCTACTAATACACGAAACATTCGTGAGGCAGCTAAAGGTAAATTAAGTGGACGTACAATGGAAATTCAACGATTGATTGCGCGTTCACTACGCTCAAGCATTGACTTAGAAGCCTTAGGAGAACGTTCAATCACAATAGACTGTGATGTGATCCAAGCAGATGGTGGTACACGTACTGCAAGTATTACAGGCGCATTTGTCGCTTTAAAATTGGCGATCCAAACCTTATTGGATAGTGGCGAACTAACACAAAGCCCAATTAAAGAAAATGTAGCAGCAATCAGTGTAGGAATTTTAAAAGATGGAGAAGCAGTATTAGATTTAAATTACTTGGAAGATAGTTCTGCAGAAGTGGATATGAACTTAGTCATGACTTCTCGGGGACAATTTGTTGAAATTCAAGGAACAGGTGAAGAATCTACTTTCTCTTCAGAACAGCTTTCAGTGATGTTAGAATTTGGTAAAAAAGGAATCAACGACTTGATTCAAGTACAAGATGATGCTTTTCAACAAGCTCTTTCTTTAAAAAATAACGGGATAAAACCGTACCCACTAATTCCAAAGGATGAAATTTTAATAGCTACAGCAAATGCTGGAAAAGCTAGAGAATTCGAAGCGTTATTTGCAAAAAAAGGGTTTAAAGTAAAAACGTTACGTGACTTCCCTGAAATTCCTGAAGTTGAAGAAACGGGAACAACTTTTGAAGAAAATGCTTTACTAAAAGCAGAAACGATTGCTCGTACACTAAATATGTTGGTGTTAGCAGATGATTCAGGATTGAAAGTTGATGCACTAGATGGTGCGCCAGGCGTTTTTTCTGCTCGTTATGCAGGAGAATTTAAAAGCGATGCTGCGAACAACGCCAAACTCTTGCATGAATTAACAGGAGTAGCTAAAGGAGACCGCACAGCACAATTTCACTGTACTCTTGCACTGGCTTTACCTGGAAAAACGAGCTTAGTTGTTGAAGGCGAAGTAGAAGGACTGATTTTAACCATACCTAAAGGCGAGAATGGTTTTGGCTATGATCCATTGTTTTTCGTTGAAAGTAAAGAGAAAACAATGGCTGAGTTGACTCAAGATGAAAAAAATGAAGTAAGTCATCGTGCAGTAGCACTAGAAAAATTGGATCAAGTTTGGGATGATTGGATAAATAGTTAATATATTGCTGCCAAAACGGAGGGAAAAGCATGAAAGTATTAGTTGTAAGCGACAGTCACGGAGATCGGGAAATTTTAGTAGAACTAATTGAACGGTATAAGGATAAAGTAGACCAACTTTTTCATTGTGGAGATTCCGAGTTGGAAGCAACCGATCCCGTTTGGGAATCAATGTTGACTGTTAGGGGAAATATGGACTTTGATGATGAGTTTGCGATGACACAAACGATGGAAGTACAAAATCAACGGATATTTATGGCTCATGGGCATCGCTTGGATGTTAACTACACCATGCAAGAATTAGTCTTTGCAGCAAAAGAAGAACATGCAAACTATGCACTATTTGGACATACTCACCAAGCTGGAGCGGAACAAATAAATAATATAGTGGTGTTAAATCCTGGCAGTATTTCCGAGCCTAGAGGCAGCTATCCATTTCCTACCTATGCAATTATTGAGAATGATGACTCTCAAATCAATGTAACGTATTACAACCGCGCTCATGAAGCCATTGAACAGTTATCTAGACACTTTTCTAGACTGTAAGAATAACTAGATATTCAAGGGACGTCTTTTAGCTAGATTATTATTTTTTACTTAATTCCATTGTTTTACTACTCTTTTAGAACATTTTCACGTAAAATAGTAGTTGGATTTAGTTATCTCAAGGAAGGAAATGAAGATAATGATAGGAAAAGAAATTGGTGAAATGTTACTAGAAAATAAGGAACATTTTTTGATTCCAGCGGATCGAGTTGCTCATGTTCAATTAAATAATCGTTTGAATCATGCTTTATTGGTTCTCACAAAAATTGGGTATTCAGTTATTCCCGTTTTAGATTATGATTTTAAAATTAGAGGTTTAATTTCGATGCCTCTAATAATTGAAGCAATTACAGGATTAGAAGATATTGACTTTGATAAATTGGGAGATATTTTAGTTTCAGATGTCATGACGACTGATTTTGCTATAATTCATGACCCTTATGATCTGGAAGAGGTACTTCATTTGTTAGTTAATAATGCTTTTATATGTGTAGCAAGTAATGATGGAAGTTTTACAGGTATCATCACGAGAAGCGAAATTTTAAAGGGCACTAATCGGATTGCTCATGAATTTGAAAATAAATATGATGTTACTCGTAAAACGGAACGCTTGCATTAAAAATTTAATGAACAGTAAGGAATGATCAAATGAATGCTAATGAAATTATTGAATTTATTGCAAAAAGTGAAAAAAAAACGCCTGTAAAAGTTTACTTAAAAGGCAAATTAGATCATTTGGATTTTCCTGAAACGATTAAAAATTTTACTACTGACGAAGTAGGTACTATTTTTGGTGAGTGGAGTGTCGTTGAACCTTTTTTAGAAGCAAATAAACAATGGATTGAAGATCAAGTGATTGAAAATGACCGTCGTAATTCTGCGATTCCATTAGTAGACTTGAAGAAATTTAAAGCTCGAATTGAACCAGGAGCATTTATACGGGACCAAGTCGAAATTGGTGACTCAGCTGTCATTATGATGGGTGCTGTTATCAATATTGGTGCTGTTATCGGTGAAGGAACTATGATCGATATGGGTGCTGTGTTAGGTGGACGAGCAACTGTTGGGAAAAACTGCCATATTGGTGCTGGTACTGTTTTAGCAGGTGTTGTCGAACCAGCAAGTGCTCAACCTGTTATTGTAGAAGATAATGTTTTAATTGGAGCGAATGCTGTTGTATTAGAGGGTATTCGAATTGGAAAAGGTTCAGTTGTTGCAGCAGGTGCTATAGTAATCCAAGATGTTGCACCATATACAGTTGTAGCAGGAACACCGGCTAAAAAAATCAAAGATATTGATGAAAAAACAAAAAGCAAAACAGGTTTAATTGATGCTTTACGCGAATTATAGAAATAAAAAACGATAAAATCAAAAGAGCGTGAAACAGAAAGGAGAAATTACTTTCTGATTCATCTCTTTTTTTAGAAGAGGGTAGAGAAAATGCCAAAAGAAAATCCGTTCATCCAAATGCGCAGAGAATTACATTTAATTCCTGAAATTGGCTTAGAAGAGTATGAAACGCATCGCTATTTAATGTCCAAAATCAAAGAATTGCCAGAAGAGAACCTAGAGATAAAAACATGGGAAACAGCCATTGTCGTTCGAGTCAAAGGAAGTATTGGTCAAAAAACGATTGGTTGGAGAACAGATATAGACGGTTTGCCAGTAGTTGAAGAAACTGGGTTACCTTATCAATCGATTCATAAAGGAAGAATGCATGCTTGTGGCCATGATGTGCATATGTCAATTGCCTTAGGATTGCTGACTCATTTTAGCACACATCAAACTATAGATGATCTGGTTTTTATTTTCCAACCAGCTGAAGAGAATGTAAGCGGAGCAAAAATCATTTACGATAGTGGGTTCTTAAACGATTATATGCCAGATGAAATTTACGCACTTCATGTAAAACCAGATTTACCAGTAGGAACTTTAGGAACAAAAGTAGGAACATTATTTGCTGGAACATGCGCGATCGATGTCGAATTTCGTGGTGTAGATGGGCATGCTGCATATCCACACGAATCCAATGATATGATAGTAGCGGCGAGTCAATTTATTAATCAAATCCAAACGATTGTCAGTCGTAGTGTTAACCCTATGGAGGGCGCAGTGATTACTTTAGGAACGATGCATGCGGGAACAGCTGGAAATATCATTAGCGGGTATGCAAGTCTTACTGGAACCATACGGACGTTAACTCCCGAAATGAGCGACTTAACTCAAAAAAGAGTGAAAGAGATCGTTAAAGGGATAGAACTTTCGTATAATTGTAAAATTTATTTAGATCTAGACCAAGCTGGATATTACCCGGTTATTAATAGTGAAATAGAAACACTCACATTTATTGATTACATGGAAAAAAATCAAGATGTAAATTATACGAAAATTGAAACAGCGATGACTGGTGAAGATTTTGGTTATTATTTAGATAAAATTCCTGGAACAATGTTTTGGCTAGGCATAGATAGCCCATACGGTTTGCATCATCCCAAAATGACGCCAAAAGAAGAGGCTATTCCGTTTGCAATCGAACACGTAGGAGATTTTTTGGAAAAGAAAGCCAATAGACAGTTATAAACAAAAAAAACTTCTCTTTTAAACCAGTAATGGTCAAAAGAGAAGTTTTTTTATTTAACGATCAGATAAAGTATACCCATTAAAATGAACAGTGAAGCACTAAATATAACTGTAACACTTGCATTAAAAGACGCAAGCAAACTCCCTACAATGGGTCCTAACATGGTTCCTACGCCTTGGAAAGACGAGATGATCCCCCAACTCACATTTTGATCTTCTTTAGTGATTTTTGTAGCTACAAAAGAATTCCAAGCCGGTAAAAAAAACGTGTATGCAACCGCCATTGATACTACTAGAATGTAAATGACCACAATAGAAGTACTAAAGGCTGTTGAAATCAGTGTAAGTCCAAACCACATAAAGCCAGCAATAAATAGAAGCCGAGGGCTAAAATAGTCAATCAATCTGCCAACAGGCATCATAAGGAGACCTGCTGTTAAACCAGCAATGATCAGTAGAAGAGTATACTGGTTGTAAGTAAGTTTTAAATGCTGTAAGACAAAGGTTGGTAAAATTGGAATTAACATACCAAGTGAAATGCTTTGCATTAAAGTACCAGGTAATATGATGCGGCTTTTTTTCAAAATTGAAAGAGTTTTTTTGAACATCTCTTTAAAGGGTTGCTTAGTATTTTCTAGTGCTTGATGATCGCCTGACAAACGAAAACAAAAAAAAGCAAGTACTACGAAGACTGGTAAAAGCCAATAAGAGACAGACAAATTAATATTCATTAAGTAATTCATTACGATGACACCGCTGGCCATGCCTAACAACCAATAAAAATAAATCAATCCCATATTTGTTCCTCGTGATCCTGAACTAGCCTTAGCCAAAAGCACGATCCAAATGGGGCATGCTCCAAAACCTAGTAAAATCGAAGCGAGAATAATAACGAAACCATTGAATTGAAATAGTGGAACAATAATTAAAGAAAGAAAGATTAAAATAAAAGAAACAGAGATGATTTTTTTGATACCAAAACGATTCATCAAAAATCCTGCTTGGAAATTTGAAAAAGCATCACTAATATAGTGTAAACTAATAGCCACACCGACCAAAGCAAGATTAAACTGAGTACCTACTGCAGCCTGAACGGGCAAGTAACTAATAATAAAAGCAGCACGAACATATTCAACGAGCATCAATGAAATAAGTAAAAAAAAGAATTTTTTGTCAATTTTTAATCTCTTTTGAGTCATGTCTTGGCTCCTTTTGGATATAAGGCTTTTCTATCAAAGTTAAGACTTTATCAACTATAAGTGCAGATGAATTTGGATGGAAATGCTTTTTCATTTGCTTTGATAGGCTGCTTGCTAAAAGAGGTTGTTTTAATAAAGATAAAACTGCTGGAGCGATTTCCTCTTCAGATTTTGTCACAATAGCCATTCCCTCTTTTTCAAAAAAGTTGGCATTATCTTTTTCTTGTCCAGGAACAGCAGGTGTTAAAATTAAAGGAATTTGGATTGCTAATGCTTCTGAAAGAGAAATTCCTCCTGCTTTCGTTACCATAATATCAGATTCAGACATTAAATTAGCCATATTTGAAACATAACCAAGAATTGATATGTTCGTATCATTTTGGTATTCATGCATGAGTTCTTTAAAGAGTAATTGATTAGCACCGCAGACAACTGTAATATTCAACTCCTCCTTGATCTTTAATTCATCAAGAATATGAGCTAAATCTTTTAGCACACCATAGGCACCAGCAGAAATCAATAATTTTTTTGCTTCATTTTTTGCTTCATTAGAAGAAAAACCTCCTTGCGAAGAATCAAGGGTATTTTGATAAAATTCTTCTTTTATCGGAATTCCTGAAATAGTGATTTTATTTCCATTTATCCCTGTATCCATTAATTCTTTTTTTAGACTGTCGCATGCAACAAAAAAATAATCGATGCCATCTGAAATCCAACGGGTATGCAGACAAAAGTCAGTTAAGACATTAATAAAAGGAATTCCAGGTTTTGTACGTTGTTTATAGATAGGCAAAGCTTGCATTGGGAAAGTATTAATGACTACATCAAAGTCATTTTCTTTCATTAATTGGCTAATACGCATGTATCCATATCGATCGATCATTCTATCAATTCTGAAATCAGTTAGTCTATAATCAGATTTATAATAAAGGAAACCATAGATATTTTGTCCTTTAGAAAAACTTTTAATATACAACTTTCTAGTAACATTAGTTAAAATCGGATGAGCTTCATAAAATAAATCTGATGTGACAATATTTGTGATACCACGTTTGTTTAATTCTGTTATTAGTGAGCGGGTCACTTCTAGGTGACCGTTTCCATAACTTCCAGTTAAAATCAGTATTTTAGGCGATACTGGTACCATAGTGAGCCTCCTTTAGTTATTATGAAATGGCTATTGTATAACGTTCAGTGGGTTTACAGGGATTTCAATCCCCTTTTTTGTCAAAGCGGTAACATACGCTTGAGAAAAAGCGTTTTGGATTTCAAATTCATGTCCATGCAAAGCGAATATCACAATTCGTATCCCGTAATGACCATTTCCTAAGTTAATTAAACCTAAATTATCTGGAGGATTAGTAATATCTGGATATTGTGGCACAAGAGTATCATTTACCTCAGCAATTATCGTATTTACTTTATCTATATCGGTATCCGGTGAAAGCCGAATATCAATTTGAGCACGCATATCTTCGCGTGATTTATTGCTTACAATGGTGATGTAACGATTAGGTACGAAATTCATAGTACCATCAAAACTTTTAACCTTAGTTGTTTTTAAATTTACATCAACTACTGTACCAGAAACAGTTTCTAAGTCTACAACATCGCCAACATCAATTTGTTTCTCCAATAGAAGGAAAAAGCCATTTACAATATCGCTGACAAAACCTTGTGCTCCTAGAGACAACGCTAAACCGATGACTCCAGCACCTGCCAATAGCGTACCAACAGGAATACCAATAGCTGAAAGAATGGCGTAGAATAAGAAAAAACCTACAAAAGATTGAAATAAATTTTTTGTCAAGTTATAGAGTGTGTTTAAACGATTTGTTGAGATATCCTTTTTCTTACGGTAATTTTCAAATGTTCGTTCAATAAAAAAGTTTCCGATTATTTTTACAAGGTAAAAGAAAATGGTGAAAAAGACAATTTGAATGGCACTCGCTGTCACCACAGAAATAATTTTGGCCCAATCGATTGAAGTCCAAAATTCTGAGAAAATATTGGTTTGTTCTGTAATAGTATCAACTACGTCAACTGCGATTGAACTATCTAGTTGATTGCTACTATCCATAATACTACTATTCATAAACTAAATACTCCTTTAAATAAACAAATTTCTAATATAATGGTTCCTATCTATAGTAACAAATAAAAAGGTAAAATTATAGTCACATCACTATTAAGAAAGCTCTAAATTTTTTTAAGGGATTTTAAGACTAAAAAGAAAAAATTGTTTAAAAAGATAAACAGAAGAGAAAAAATAATTAAAGTATTCGGTTTCATATTATTTGATGTAAAAAATAAATAGTGGTATTCTGTACTTGTATAAGATAATTTATTTAAAGATGAAAAATTTGTTGATAAACTAGTTTTTTTTAATTGAAGTAGTTTGTAAAACAAATCTATTTTATCTAAAAAATAAGAAAATAGAAGGAAGTGAGGAGTTCATATGACAGGTGGAGAAATTGCAGCTCTGATAGCTGCTGTAGCATTTGCAGCATTAGTCGTATTTTTAATTATCGTATTGTTAAAAGTTTCTAAGGTAATTGGAGAAGTCCAAAAAACGGTTAATGAAGCGAATAAAACCATAGGTGTTCTTACGAAAGATGCGGATAGTCTTCTGATTGAAGTTGAAGGATTACTAAATAAATCCAATACTACATTAGATGATGTCAATGGAAAGTTAAGTAAAACAGATCCATTGTTCAGAGCTATTGGTGACTTAGGAACGACTGTTTCAAGCTTAAATGATTCTACTCGTAACTTAACTAGCCATGTTGCAGGAGCTACAAAGAAAACAGCTCAAACAGGCATGATAACTAAAGTCGGCAAAACGGCAGTAAATATGAATAAAAAACGCAAAGATAAAAAGGTAAATGAATAAGCACTAATTAAAGATGAAAATTATAGTGAATAGAGAAAAGGAGAGAAGTATATATGACTAAAAAAGGTGGATTTCTTTTAGGAGCAATCGTAGGAGCTGCAGCTGCAGGAATTACAGCACTGTTGTA
Organism: Carnobacterium sp.; assembly: GCF_040274425.1. Taxonomy (NCBI): domain Bacteria; kingdom Bacillati; phylum Bacillota; class Bacilli; order Lactobacillales; family Carnobacteriaceae; genus Carnobacterium; species Carnobacterium sp. The sequence continues at coordinate 14,531 of NZ_JBEMBC010000025.1, read as the reverse complement.
TGCCCCAAAATCAGGTAAAGAATTACGTGAAGATTTAAATCAACAAACGACTAACGCTAAAGGATCAGCAAAAGAATATGTTGATATCGCAAAAGAAAAAGGCAAAGAAATGAAAACTGTTGCGAAAGATGCTTCGGAAGATATTAAAATTAGCTTGAAAGAGTCAGCTTCTCAAATGAAAGATCAATTAACTCGTGCTTCAAAAGATGTAGGTGATGGCTTAAGTGACCTTAAAGATTCTGCAACAGATGTAGCTAAAGATGCTAAATCAACAGTAACAGATGTAGCCCAAGAGGCTAAAACTACTGCTGCTGAAACAGCAGAAGATGTAAAATCAACAGCTAAAGATACAACAGAAGAAGTTAAATCATCTGCAAATGAGGGTAAAGAAGAAGCAACAGATGTTTCAACTAATCTAAAATATGATAATGAATCTTTGAAAGAAGAAGTTGAAAGAAATACAATGGACTATGCTTATGATCAAGAAAAAGCTGCAGAAGGTCCTGACTATTCAACTTCAAACATTAGTACAGAACAAACTAAAGAAAATGGAAAAAAAGATGAACATAAAACAACAAATACAAATGTGGGCATCTAATTCTATTCAGTAAAAGCAGTGAAGCGATAAGCTTCACTGCTTTTTTTGGTTATATTTTTTAGTATTAGTAGGTTAACAAAGTTGCTAAATAGAAGTGTAAGTTTTTGGAGTATGAGTAAACACTTCGCAACCATTTTTTGTAACTACTACACAATCTTCAATGCGGACTCCAGCTATACCAGGTACATAAATACCAGGTTCTATTGAGAAACACATGCCTTCTTGAATCACAAAATCACTATCTTGCATAATAGAAGGAAATTCATGAACGGAACTTCCTAATCCATGACCCAATCGATGTGTGAAATAAGATCCGTAACCAGCATCTGTAATGATATCCCGGGCAACTTTATCCAATTCTCCAGCCGTTATACCTGGTTTTACTGCATTCAAAGCAGCGTTACAAGCCTGTAAAACAATAGTGTAAATTTCTTTTGCTTGTTTTGTGGGCTCTCCAAAAGCGATAGTTCTCGTAACATCGCTAGTATATCCGTTGTATACAACGCCTAAATCAAATAAAACAAACTCATTTAACTGGACTTGTCTTTTACCAGGAACACCATGTGGACTAGCTGCGTTCTCTCCAGTCAAGACCATTGTTTCAAAACTCATTTCTTTGATGCCTTCTTTTTTTAACCGGTATTCGATTTCTGCAACAATCTCTTCTTCAGATATGCCTTCTTTTATTGCATTGAAACCAATTTCTAAAGCTCTGTCAGCCCATTTACCGGCTTCCATCATTTTTTCAATTTCATCAGGAGTTTTGATTAACTTCATTGTCTGTATTTTTGGTGTAATATCTAAGAAAGAAGCAGTTTGAAAAAAGGATTGTAGCTTTTCAAAGCGTCCAACTGTTAAAAAATCTTTTTCTATAGCTATATTGCTAAGGTTGTTGCTGTGAGAATGCAAGTGTTTGGCAATAAGTTCCCATGGATCTTCATTGTCTAAATAACCATAAACATTATGTGTCCAGTCACTTTTTATAGCATCCTCTTTTTCGAGTTCGGGTGTGAAGAGGAAAGGTTCACCCTTAGCAAAAACTGCCAAAGCTAAGATGCGTTCATGTGGTTCACTTTCGTATCCGCTTAAATAAGCTATTGTATTAGGCTCATTAATAAACGCACCATCTATATTTTGTTCGGCTAACCATAGTTGTAACGCATTAAGTTGTTTATTCATATTTTTATCCTCACTTTCAACTATCTGAATGGTTATAATTGTAGCACTATTGATCTTGACTTTCTTAAAAAATAGAAAATTAGTTAAATTTATTTAATGAAAGAAAAAATGAAATTTTCATGAAAATGGAATTGAAACGCTTGCATTAGTGCCGTAAGTTTGCTAAATTGGTAGTATGTAAAAAGTAAGCGAATCTAACTATTCGAAGGAGATTGATTATGGAAAAACAAACCATCACTATTTATGATGTTGCAAGAGAAGCAAATGTTTCTATGGCAACTGTTTCACGTGTTGTAAACGGCAACCCAAATGTAAAGCCAACTACTCGAAAAAAAGTATTAGAAGTTATTGATCGTCTAGACTACCGTCCAAATGCTGTTGCACGCGGATTGGCAAGTAAAAAGACTACGACTGTGGGAGTAATTATTCCTGACGTTACGAATTTATATTTTTCTTCTTTAGCTAGAGGAATTGACGACATAGCAACAATGTATAAATACAATATTATCTTAGCGAATTCTGACCAAAATGATATAAAGGAAGTCCAAGTATTAAATACACTTTTAGCTAAACAAGTGGATGGAATTATTTATATGGGACATAAAATTTCTGATGAACTAAGAGCAGAATTTTCACGTTCGAAAACACCTGTAGTTTTGGCAGGAACAGTAGATCCTGATGAGCAAATGGGGAGCGTAAATATTGATTATGAAGCTGCAACAGAACAAACAATTGCCCAATTGATCGCTAGCGGACACGAGCGTATTGCTTTTGTATCGGGATCAATAACACAAGAACCAATTAATGGGGTTTATCGCTTGAAAGGATATAAAACAGCGTTAAAAAATGCTGGTATTGCTTATGATGAAAGTTTAGTTTTTGAAACAGCCTACACATTCACGGCTGGAGAAGAAGTATACAGTAAATTAGCTGAAGCAGGAGCTACCGCAGTATTTGCTGGAGATGATGAAATTGCTGTAGGGATTATGAATGGAGCTCTAGATCACTCTATCAAGATACCAGAAGAATTCGAAGTAGTTACTGCAAACAATTCTAAATTATCTGAAATGGTAAGACCGAAATTGAGTACGATTACTCAACCTTTATATGATATTGGTGCTGTAGCGATGCGTTTATTAACTAAGTTGATGAACAAAGAAGATGTAGATGAAAAAACGATTATTTTACCACATCATATTGCAAATAGAGGAACAACTAAAGAAGTATAAAAAAAAGGCATCGGAAACCGATGCCTTTTTTTTATTCATTCTTTTTTTCTTCTTCTGCTTTTTTCTTAGCAGCTTCTTGTAATTTTTTCTCGTTTTCTATTGTGGCTTTAGCTTTCACTTCTTCAGCTTTTGTGGCATCAGCCTTTTTCTTATCTTCTGCGTTCTTTTTATCTGCTTCAGCTTTAGCTTTCTTGGCAGCTTCTTCGCTTGCAGATTTAGAAGCTTTGTTCCAATAATCTCCTAATTCTTTTTCAGAGGCAGCAAGTGCGAAGTCGTAAGTGGTTGTTTTTGGTAGAAACTTTTTATTAAAGAGTTCTGTTTTTGTAGCACCAGAAACCGTAACTTCTGTTCCGTTTGCTAATTTTACTTTTCCTGGCATCATTCCTGTAGAAGCTAAAACTTTGGCCTCCACAACACCATCTGGTTTTTGGAAAGCTTGATCCGTACCCAAAATAGTAGGATTGGCATTGTAGACTGCGTTCATCAATCGAGCCCAGTGTCTTTTGTTTCTTAAACTTGGACTTTCTGAACCTGAGTTAGATAGATCATTAATAGGTGTATCCACAGCATTGTCGTATCCAATCCAAGAACTTAGAGTAACTTGAGGAGTGTAACCAATAAACCAAATGTCTTTTTGGCCATCTGACGTTCCAGTTTTACCTGCAATATCAGCTTGGAAATTCAATTGACCTTTTACGTCTTTAGCCGTACCAGTTTCTAATACATCACGTAAAATATCAGTTGTTAGATAAGCTGTTTCAGCACTGAATACTTCAACAGGACTTACTTCATGTTGATAAACAACTTCTCCAGCAGCATCCTCAATTTTATCAATGACATAGCCTTCTGTATAGTTCCCTTTATTTGCTAGAGTAGAGAAGCCATCTGTTTGATCTAAGACGGTTGTCCCTCTAGATATTCCACCAATAGGAAGAGCATAATAAACTCCCTGATATTCTTCTGTCGTAATGACATCAGATCCAAATCCCATCTTGTGCATATAAGATTCAAGTTTTTCTTCCATGTTATAAGTGTCTTTCATTTGTTGATAGATTTTAGTTGTTACGATATTGCTTGATTGTGAAAGACCTGAACGGACGTCAGTCCATTTGTTTGGAGTAACATTTCCAACGTTGGTAATTTCATGAACACCCAAAGCACCATTTTCCCAACTGGGTACTTTAGCAGTGCTTTCAAAAAGCATAGAAGCCGGTGTAATGATTCCTTCTTCCAATGCTGGAGCAAAAGCTAATAAAGGTTTAATCGTTGAACCAGGAGAACGAGGAGATTGATAAGCGTGATTGACTTGAGTAAACTCATAATCGACACCACCGATAAAGGAGATAATCCGGCCAGTAGCGTTATCTCTTAAAATTGCTCCATTTTGTACGGGCTCAACTAACGTTTTTGTTTCACCAGTCTCTTTATCAATATAATCAACAACTTTTACATTTCCCAAGTCACTAGTATTGCTTATGATTGGATTATCATTTTCATCATAAGAGATCTCAGGAGTCGCATATTGCGCAACGACATCATTCATAGCTTCGTAAACGCCTTTGTCAATTGTCGAGGAAATTGTGTAACCTTTTGTGCGCAAATCAAGATCTGCTTGATTGTAGTAAGAGTCTTTTAATTCTTGATCATTAGAAATATCTTCAGCTGAATAGCCATCAGCTGTGTACAATTGTTCCGTTAAAATTTGTCTTGCTTGCTGTTCTACAAAATTGTAAACATAATCAGTACTATCATTAACATCTGATTCCTGAGGTAAGAAGTCTTGTGTTAAATCATAAGCTAAAGCAGTATCATATTCTTCTTTAGTAATGTAATTTTCACGGTACATTCTGAATAACACTTCATCTTTACGGCTCATACCTGCAGATAAATCTTCTTTAAGGGCACCTACTTGAGAATAAGGACTATAAACAATTGGATTTTGGGGAAGACCGGCAAGAAAGGCGGCTTGTGGCAAAGTCAAATCGATAGGATTTACTCCAAATATTCCCACTGAAGCTTCATTCAAACCAGCGATGTTTTGTCCTTTATTATTTCTGCCAAAAGGTGAGACATTTAAATAGTTTTCTAAAATCTCTTCCTTTGAAAAGAAATTTTCAATGCGGAAAGCTAATAAAATTTCATTTGCTTTTCGTTTAAAAGAGACTTCATTTGTTAAGATCTGTTGTTTCACCAGCTGTTGTGTGAGTGTTGACCCCCCAGAAGTTGTACTGGCGCCGGTTACTTCTTGTGCCAATGCTCGAACGACCGCTTTTGGAACCACACCAGAGTGTTTATAAAAGTATTCATCTTCTGTAGCAATAATGGCTTCTTGGACTAAAGGAGACATTTCGCTTAATGGAATTTCAGATCGCTTTAAATCTGTTTTTAAATCACTGATCTTTTCTCCAGTAGCGTAATACATTGAAGAGGTTGCTGAGACATTTTCAATATCAGCTTTCATTTCTTCATATGTGGGGATTTGTTCACCGGAAACAAGGTAGGCAAAATATCCTGCTCCAGCTCCACCGACAAGAGCACCACCAATCAATAAGATAACGACCAACGTAATGATTAAATTTTTAATTACACTGTAGCCGACATTGAACCCAAATATAAATTTAGCTAAGGTAGGTTTTTGATCTCCTTTTTTAGCTTGTTCCCTTTTTGAAGAATCTGTTGACTTTGTTTCTTTAGTAGTTGATTTTGAGACGGAAGCTGATTGAGTTTGTTGATTAAAATGTGTCGTTTTGAAAGAGATCCAGTGTTTCTTTATGAATTGTACCAAATTTAAAATAAATGCTTTAATTTTTTCTAAAAATGATGATTCATTAGTATTTTGTGGACTATTCAAATTTAGTTCACCTCGTAAAATTATATTTTCGTTCCTAATTACTTGGCTCATTATAACAAAAAGAAAGGAGAAAGAGCAATTTTTGAAGAAATATTGTAGAAATTTAATCAATTCTAAAGAAAGTATGTTTTAAAAGCGAAAAAAGAGTGAATAATAGAGTGAAGTAAGAAAAAAATGTCTTTTTAATGAATGAATTCTAATTTATTTGTTGACTTTTCTCATTGTATTTTTTATACTTGTAAAAACAAATCTAACTATTGTGAGGGATTAGTATGAACAATCATTTAATCAACCAAACACAATTGAATACATATTACTTTAGCTATTTTAGAAGCTGTTTGTAGACATAATTCGTTATGGGTGCAAACAGGAAACAGAAATGTTTGTATCTATGATGGCTGAAGCAATTTGATTTGCTGAATATTTGCCACGTAGAGTTTATCTAAGTGGTGGATTAAATAAATTACTGTTTATTTTTACATAAAATAAGCACCCACTTAGACAAGGTTATCTCTAAGTGGGTGTTTTTTGTTTTATGTAATCATAGAGTTTTAAAAAATAAGGGGGATATAAAGATGAGAACAATTGGAATGAAGAAAAAAATTATTTTAGGTTTAGCAACAGTTACTGCAGGTTTAGTATTAGGAGCATGTGGAAACACAAGTGAAAGTGCAGATTCAGAGATGACAAATGTTGGGATTTTGCAGTATATGGAACATGATTCTTTAACGCAAGCAAGAAAAGGATTTGTCAGTGAGTTAGAAGCAGCAGGCTACGTCGAGGGAGAAAATTTGACGTTAAATTATCAAAATGCTCAAGGAGACCAAGCGAATTTGCAAAGTATGAGTGAAAGTTTGATTGGAGATAATGAAGTTATCTTGTCTATCGCAACACCAGCTGCACAGTCACTTGCAACGAGTACTCAAGAAGACCCAATCTTATTCACTGCAGTTACAGATCCGGTAGATGCTGGATTAGTTGCTGATAATGAAGCACCAGGTGGGAATGTAACTGGAACAAGCGATATGGTCCCAATTGAAGAACAAATTTCGTTACTATTGTCTTTAGCACAAGATGCTGAGACGATCGGAATCATCTACAATTCTAGCGAAGCAAACTCAAAAATCCAGGCTGATCTAGCACAAGAGGCGATTGAGGCAGAAGGAGTAGCAGTGAAGGTATTGACAGTCACAACTACAAATGATGTACAACAAGTCATGACAACGTTGGCTCAAGAAGTTGATGCTGTATACATTCCAACGGATAATACACTAGCCAGCACAATGCCAACAGTTGGCGAAATTGCTGCAGAGTACAAATTGCCTGTTGTTCCAGGTTCTGCGGAAATGGTAGAAGCTGGGGGATTAGCAACTTATGGAATCAATTATGAAGAACTTGGACGTCAAACAGCAAAAATGGCTCTTAAAATTATTGAAGACGATGCAGATCCAGCAGAGATGGCAGTAGAAACTTCTACTAATTTAGAATTGGTTATTAATGAAGAAGTGGCAAAATCATTAGGTATTGACCCTGAAAGTATCGTACTACCCGACTAAAGGGTAAAACATAAAGGAGCATGAGCATGGATATTATATTATCAAGTATTTCGCAAGGACTTTTATGGTCGATTATGGCGATTGGGGTTTATCTTACATTTAGAATTTTAGACATCGCAGACTTAACTGCAGAGGGAAGTTTTCCATTAGGTGCTGCCATTTGTTCGGTATCCATTGTTTCAGGGATCTCACCATTGTTAGCTAGTTTTCTGGCATTGGTTGGGGGAATGTTGGCTGGAATCGTATCCGGTTTATTGCACACGAAACTTAAGATTCCGGCACTACTAACCGGGATTTTAACGATGACTGCTTTGTACTCTATTAATTTAAGGATATTAGGTAAAGCAAATGTCACTTTGTTGGGTCAAGATACATTGATGCGCACGTTACAATCACTTGGCATAGAAAATCGAATGGCTGTTTTAGTTGTTGGTGGAGTAGCGATTGTTTTAGTTATTTTAGCTTTGTATTTATTTTTCAGTACTGAAATAGGACTGGCATTGCGTTCTACTGGAGATAATGAAGCTATGAGTGAAGCAAATGGGATTCATACAGATACGATGAAAATTGTAGGGTACATGTTGTGTAATGGATTGATCGCTCTATCAGGTGCACTGATTGCCCAAAACAACGGTTATGCAGATATCAGCATGGGAATCGGGACGATCGTCATTGGATTAGCGTCTATCATCATTGGTGAAGTTATTTTCCATCAGTTGACTTTTGCCAAACGATTGATCACCATTGTGATTGGAGCAGTTGTCTATCGCCTAATTATCGATTTCGTATTGCAATTAGGAGTACAACCTCAAGATATCAAATTATTTTCAGCCATTGTACTAGCAATTGCTCTTTCCACTCCCTTATTGAAAAAGAAACCAAGAAGGACTAAAAGAGTTGGTAAGAAAGGAGCAGAATTAGTATGACTGCAATTTTAGAATTAAGGAATATTCATAAAAGTTTTGAAGTGGGCACGGTTAATGAGAACCATGTATTAAAAGGAATAGATTTGACGATCGAGAAAGAAGAATTTGTTACGATTATCGGAGGAAATGGTGCTGGAAAGTCAACACTATTAAATAGTGTAGCTGGAACCTATGTAGTAGATGAAGGTGCTGTTTTATTGGACGGAAAAGATGCTACCAATAAAAGAACAAACGAAAGAGCAAAAGATATTGGACGAGTTTTTCAAGATACGAAGATGGGAACAGCAACACGACTGACGATTGAAGAAAATTTAGCGGTAGCTTTTAAAAGAGGAAAAAAAAGAGGGTTAACACTGGGTGTAAAAGATAAGCAACGTGAAATTTTCAAAGAACAATTAAAGTTGTTGGAATTAGGATTAGAAGGCAGATTGAAAATGGAAGTCGGATTACTATCAGGTGGACAAAGGCAAGCTTTGACATTGCTGATGGCGACGATTATTCCTCCTAAATTACTTTTATTGGATGAACATACAGCGGCACTTGACCCTAAGACTAGTAAAATGGTATTGAAGTTGACGGATAAAATTGTCCGCGAAAAAAAATTAACTGCAATGATGATTACTCATAATATGGAAGATGCGATTGCTCATGGAACAAGATTGATCATGCTTCATAATGGGAAGATAGTAGTAGATGTTTCTGGAGAAGAAAAGAATCGTTTAACTGTACCAGACTTATTGGCTTTGTTTCAAAGGAATAGTGGCGACACAGTTACAGAAGATGCACTGATATTAGGGTAGTAAAAAGAACGGAAACTATTTAGTTTCCGTTCTTTTTTAATTTATTATACTGATGCTGGAAGTTTTTCTCCAATTACAGCTAAGCGTTCAGCAACGTCTTCTTGGCTTAAGCTGTTACGTTTTACATACAAGTTTGCAGGTGCGACACGGCATTCGTGACAGCAACCACGCAGATATTTATGTTCATTTTCTTCTGAAGATAAAATTTGACGGTTACAAGCTGGATTTGCACAGTTCACGTAACGTTCACATGGAGTGCCATCAAACCAGTCACGACCAACAACTACATGTTCTTTTTGGTTAACAGGGACACTGATGCGTTCATCAAATACATACATTTGACCATCCCACAAATCGCCTTGGACTTCTGGATCTTTTCCATAAGTAGCAATTCCTCCATGTAATTGTCCAACATCTTTAAAGCCTTCTTTAACTAACCAACCAGAGAATTTTTCACAACGAATTCCACCAGTACAGTATGTTACTACTCTTTTATCCATGAATTGTTCTTTATTATCACGGATCCATTGAGGAAGTTCTCTAAATGTTCTGATTTCTGGACGAACAGCTCCTCTAAAATGACCCAAATCGTATTCATAATCATTACGAGCATCGATGACGATGGTATTTTCATCAAGGATAGCTTCGCGGAATTTTTCAGGGTCTAGGTATTCACCGGTTACTTCATTAGGGTCGATGTCATCTTCTAAGTTTAGAGATACCAATTCAGGGCGTAGACGTACAAACATTTTTTTGAAAGGAGCACGTTCTTCTTCATCTACTTTAAAAACTAGGTCTGAAAAACGAGAATCGGCATGCATTTCATCAATGTATTGTTGTGTTTGGTCATAAGTACCTGCAATAGTACCGTTTATACCTTCTTCAGCAATTAAAATTCTACCTTTTAAATCAACTTCTTTACAAAACGCCAAATGTTTTGCGGTATATTCTTCTGGATTTTTGATATGAACATATTTATAGTAAAGTAAAACACGGTAATCTTTAGACATAGTAAATCCTCCTAATTTGATTCATAACACTAGGTAGACGGACTACCTGAAAGTTAATCTATACTAACAATACATTATACACTAATAAAATAATAGAAATCAATACCTCAAAAAAAAGGATGTGTTTTAATGGAAAGATGCAGTTGGGCAACAACGGATTTAATGAAGAAATATCATGACGAAGAGTGGGGGAAACCTCTGCACGATGATCAAGCTTTATTTGAACTGCTGATTCTAGAAACCATGCAAGCAGGATTAAGTTGGTCTACTATTTTAGCTAAAAGAGAAAATTACCGTGAAGCATTAGATGGATTTGATCCAGAAAAAATTAGACATTATGATCAAAAGAAAATAGAAGAATTGCTTTCCAACTCTGGTATCATCAGAAATAAGTTGAAAATATCTTCTATTATTAAAAATGCAGCAGCCTTTTTGAAGGTAAAACAAGAATACAGCTCATTTGATCAATACATTTGGTCATTTGTAGAAGGAGAGCCAATTGTAAATCATTTTAACAACTTCGAACAACTGCCAGCTAAGAATGAACTATCCACTAGTTTATCTAAAGATATGAAAAAAAGAGGATTTTCATTTGTTGGGCCAGTAACGTGTTACGCGTTTATGGAAGCGGCAGGTTTGGTAAATGATCATAGCGATAATTGTTCCTTTAAATGAAAGTCGTTTTATTTGATACACAGTTGTAATATAAACGATACGATTCTATCACATACATTATGCTATACTAAAGACCGTTAAGAAATCAGTTGAGAGACTTTTAATGAAATCGTAATTTGGAGGGGTAAAACACGTGAATAAAAAACTAGTAACTATAGCAATCTTAGGAACCATGACCTTTAGTTCTCTTATATTACCAACTGCCGTTAGCGCTGAAACTACTACAAATAAACTTACTGAATCTGAACAACAAGTAACCCAAACACAAGACGCAATTGAAGCAGCTCAACAAAAAGTTGATGCTCTACAAAATCAATCAAGCCAAACAGAAGCAGAATTAGCTGCTGTTACAAATTCAATCAATGCAAATAAAGATAAAACGGATACATTATTAGCTGATATTGAAGCGTCTCAAAAAGAAAAAATAACACTTGAAAATGAAATTAAGGCTCTTGAAGAAAAAATTGAACAACGTAGTGAACAACTTGAAGATCAAGCTCGTACAGTACAAGTAAATGGAGATACAAAAAACTACATAGAATTTGTTATTGAAGCTGATTCAATGTCTGATGTAATTGGACGAGTAGATGTAGTAACTGATTTAGTAAAAGCAAATAAAAATCTTGTTCAAGCACAAGCAGATGACAAAGAATCGGTAGTAGAAAAGAAAGAAAAAACAGAACAATCGATTGTTCAACAAAATGCCCTTGCAGCGCAACTTGAAAATGCAAAAGCTGAAATGGAACAACAACTGTTAGAAAAAGAAGTTGTGGTTTCTCAACTAGCAATTGAAACAGCGAGTGCACAATCAGATAAAGATAAATACATTGCTCAAAAAGCAGAAGCTGAAAGTCAAGTAGCAGAATATACTGCTGCCCAAGAAGCAGCTGAAATGGCAGTTTTAGCAAGTTATGAAGAAGAAACTGAAGAAGTAGTCGTAGAAGAATCTCCTGAAAGCCAAGTTGAGTCTTCAGAAACAACTGAAGCTGTAGAAGAAACACAAGAATCTCAAGAAGCAGTTGAAGAAACTAAGGTTGTAGCTTCTACACCAACAGAAACTAATAATAAAGCAGCTACTTCAACAAAAACGCCAACTAAAACAGAAACACCAGCTAAAGCAGAAACAAAAGCACCAGCTAAAACAGAAACAAAAGTACCAGCAAAAACACCTGAGGCTCCTAAACCAACAACACCAGCACCAGTACCATCTACAAGTGGCGGTACATCTTGGTCCAAATTGCAATCACACGCAACTAGTGTGATGGGCACACCTTATTTATGGGGTGGAACAACACCAAGTGGTTTTGACTGTTCTGGCTTTACTTCTTATGTTTTTGCAAAAGTAGGCATTACTTTGCCGCGTACAGCAGCAGCACAATATGCATCTTCTACTAAAGTTTCAAATCCTCAACCTGGAGATTTAGTTTTCTTCAAAGACGGAGGATCAATTACTCATGTAGGGATCTATGTTGGAAATGGCCAATTTATTGGATCACAAAGTAGTACAGGCGTTGCTTACACTTCAGTTAGTTCTTCTTATTGGGGACCTAAACTTGTAGGATACGGACGTTACTAAAAGATAAAAAAGAACTTCCTTGTCAATTTGACAAAGAAGTTCTTTTTTTTAATCAACTAGGTAATTTGATTTCTAAAAACAACGGTTCCAAATGGTGCTAAATGTAAATGTGTTCCAGTTAAACTATTCTCTTCATTTTCGAGAACAATAGTCCATTCTTCTTGTAAGTCGTTAATGAGTTGTACATTTTCTGCTTTATCAGAAAAATTACAATAAATCATTGCTTTTTGTTCTCCATATGTTCTTTCGTAAACGTACAAGGTATCTTTGGTAGGTTTCATTTGAAAAAATCCTTCAACAAATAAAAGTTCTTTTTTTAGAGAAATTAATTTACGGTAATAATTTAAAATGCTATTTGGATCGGAATCTTGATAATCTACATTGTATTTTTCTTCTGTATTCCATTCGATCCAGGGTTTAACTGAAGAAAAACCTGCAAATCTTGAATCATCCCACTGCATAATTCCTCGACTAATATTTTTAGCTCTAGCATTGAAATGCTGCTTCATTTCATCCTCTGAATAACCTTTTTCTCTAGCCTTTTCAATAATTTTATCTTTTCCAGGAATTTCAAAATCATCAAGATTATCAAAATAACTATTTTTCATACCAATTTCTTCTCCATAATAAATAATAGGAATCCCTTTTTGAAGATACATTAAAGTAGCTAACATTTTGCCGCTGTTATCTCTGTACTGTTCTATATCGCCAAATCTAGAAACTGCTCTAGGCATATCATGATTATTCCAGTAAAGGATAGGGCCGCCGCGCTCAGCTAGTTTTGTTTGCCAAGTATTCATTTCAGATTTAAATTTTTCTTTATCTAGTTTCCCAATTTGAACGTCAGAAGGTAACGTTGGATCTTTTAATTCCTCTAATTCAGGGAAATAAGTAAAGGAAATAACATTATCCATCATATCTTTTTCAGATCCGATATAGTCTAAAGCTAAATTCGCTCCAGCAGTTGGCGCTTCTCCAATAACTAAAAGATCCTCATTGTATTTTCTGAGTTCTTTATTAAATTCCTCAAGGTATTTGTTTATGTTAGGGCCATGTTCATTGACGGATTTACTGGAACCTTCTCCATCTTTAGCAGCATTTGGATCATCAGGCAATCCTTCTTTTTTATCAATAAATAAGACTGCATCTAAACGAAAGCCATCAATGCCATTTTCAATCCAAAATTTCCCAATATCCATCATTTCTTTTCTTACTTTAGGGTTGGCCCAATTTAAATCAGCCATACTATCTTTGTAAAGATGCAGATAAAATTGATTTCCATTCGGCTCTTTTGTCCAAGATGGTTCTTTATCATCAGAATACCAATTATTTGGATAGTCTCTGCCATCAGGAGCGTCTGCCCATATATAATAATCACGATAAGGGTTATCTGGACCTTTAATGGCCTCTTTAAACCAATAATGCTCAGTAGAAGTATGATTTAAGGGGAAGTCATAAATAAGCTTCATTCCACGATCATGGACTTCTTTAACGAATTTTTCAGATTGCTCTTTTGTACCGAACAAAGGATCAATCGCATAGTAGTCTGATACATCATAACCATTATCTTCTTGAGGAGACAGCATATTCGGATTTACCCATAGCGTATTTACTCCTAAGGATTGGATATAATCAAGATGTTTTAAAGCTCCTTTTATGTCGCCAATCCCATCTCCATTAGAATCTTGGAAACTTCTTGGGTAAATTTGGTAGATAATTGCTTTTTGCCACCATTTCATTTTAGTCATGCATACGTCCTCCAATAGTGAACAGGGTTAAATTTAACAAGATAATTTAATTTTAGCGAAAGAGGATAGATTAATCTAATGACACGCTCAGGAGAATACATCAGGTGATAAAAAGAATAGTGAGAAGAGTTCATTATATTCGATTAGAAAATGATTTCTTGTTAAACTAAACATGGATAAAATTTTATTAAGGATGGTGAGCGTCAATGACTGAAAAAGATATCATCGAAACTCAAGCTCCAAAAGAAGATTATCGTCAAGAAGATGCAAATAAAAAAATGAGTCCGGTTCCAAAAAATGAGTCGCCTGATTACAAACCTGCTGGTAAATTGGAAGGAAAAGTAGCTATTGTAACAGGAGCAGACAGCGGGATTGGAGCAGCT
>NZ_JBEMBC010000024.1:0-34727 GCF_040274425.1 Carnobacterium sp. | reverse complement strand
GTTGAAGGAAATAACGCTGAATAATAACTAATTAAATTGATATAGGCTGTCTCGAGTAGGGAGAAGTGAGAAGCGACTTTTTACGAAGCGGCGTCATTTCTTTCTTGACGAGTCAGCCTTTTTTTATGAAAATTAATAAAAAAAAACTAATACAACTCATTAGGAGGAAATATAGAATGGCAAAAGTAACAGCTCAACTAGTTAAAAAATTACGTGACATGACAGGCGTTGGAATGATGGACGCTAAAAAAGCATTGGTTGCCGTTGATGGAGACATCGATGCTGCAGTGGATCACTTAAGAGAAACAGGTATGGCAAAAGCGGCTAAAAAAGCTGACCGTATCGCTGCTGAAGGACTAGCTGGCGTATATGTTAACGGAAATGTTGGTTCTATTACAGAAATCAACTCTGAAACTGACTTTGTTTCTAAAAATGAACAATTCCAAAAATTAGTTAAAGATGTAACTGAAGCAATTGCTGAAGGAAATCCTGAAACAGTTGAAGCGGCTCAATCTCTTAAAGCAGGAAACGGTACTGTAGAAACTGAAATATTAGCAGGAGTAACTAAAATCGGTGAAAAAATCGAATTACGTCGTTTTGCACGTGTTGAAAAAACTGACGCAGACGCTTTTGGAGCTTACTCTCACATGGGAGGACGTATTGCTGTATTAGTTGTTCTTGAAGGAACAACTGACGAAGACGTTGCTCGCGATATTGCTATGCATATTGCTGCTATCAATCCTAAATACGTTTCTCGCGACCAAGTTTCTCAAGAAGAAATCGATCACGAAACAAAAATATTGACTGAGCAAGCTTTAAACGAAGGAAAACCAGCTAATATCGTTGAAAAAATGATCCAAGGTCGTTTAAATAAATATTTAGCTGAAATTTCTTTAGTTGACCAACCTTTTGTTAAAGATCCTGATTTAACAGTTGGTAAATACATTGCATCTAAAGGTGCTGTAGTTAAATCATTTGTTCGCTTTGAAGTTGGCGAAGGAATTGAAAAACGTGAAGATAACTTTGCTGAAGAAGTTATGAATCAAGTTAATAAATAAATCGATTTTAGTTAAAAAAGGAGCGCAACAGTTGCGTTCCTTTTTTACTACAGTTTTTTGTTGACTCATTTTCTTTTGACCAAGCTAGTTAAAAGAGAGTAAACTTGTTCGTTCTGTAAATTTTTGATACATAGTGATCTCAATAAAGGAACCGGTACAAGGTCCATCTTTTAAATGAAGTTTCTGTCAGAGTATGGTAAAATAGTAAAAGTGAACGAGCCAATGGAGGGAAATATAAATGAATGAACCAAAGTACAAACGTGTTGTTTTAAAACTAAGCGGTGAAGCCTTAGCTGGTGATACAGGATTTGGAATAAAACCACCAACAATAAAAGAAATTTGTAAAGAAATTAAAGAAGTAAAAGAATTAGGTGTAGAAATTGCCATCGTTGTTGGAGGCGGAAACATTTGGCGCGGTCAAGTGGGTTCTGAAATGGGTATGGAACGAGCACAAGCAGACTATATGGGAATGCTCGCTACAGTTATGAATGCATTAGCATTGCAAGATTGCCTTGAAAACGAAGGGGTCCCAACACGTGTGCAAACATCTATCGAGATGCGCCAAATTGCTGAACCGTATATTCGTAGAAAAGCAGTACGTCATTTAGAAAAAGGACGAGTTGTCATCTTTGCTGGTGGAACTGGAAATCCTTATTTCTCAACAGATACAACATCTGCTTTAAGAGCAGCAGAAATCGATGCTGACGTTATCTTGATGGCTAAAAATAACGTTGATGGTATTTACTCAGCGGATCCTAAACTAGATAAAACAGCTACAAAATTTGAAGAATTGACGCATTTGGAAATCATCAATAAAGGTTTACAAGTGATGGATACAACTGCAAGTTCTTTGAGTATGGACAACAACATTCCATTGGTCGTGTTTAATTTAAATGAAACTGGAAATATAAAACGTGTTGCATTAGGTGAAACTATTGGAACAACGGTTAGGGGGAAATAATTATGACAAACGCAATTTTAGAAACAATGAAAGAAAAAATGGTTAAAACAGAAGGTGCTTTACAACGTGAACTAGGAACAATTCGTGCAGGCCGTGCCAATGCAGGACTATTAGACAGAATCAATGTTGTCTATTATGGAGCACCAACACCTTTAAAACAATTGGCTCAAATTTCAGTACCAGAACCTCGTGTGTTAATGGTTACTCCATTTGATAAAACATCTATTTCTGATATTGAAAAAGCAATTATGCAAAGTGATCTTGGGATCAGCCCGGCAAATGACGGAAATGTTATTCGTTTGGTCATTCCACAATTAACAGAAGAGCGCCGTAAAGAATTAGCAAAAAAAGTGGGTAAAGAAGCTGAAAATGCTAAAGTTTCCGTTCGTAACATTCGTCGTGAAGCAATTGATGAATTGAAAAAAGCAGAAAAAAATAACGAAATTACTCAAGATGATTTGCGTACTTTTGAAGAAGACATCCAAAAAATTACAAATGATAGTGTTAAAAATATTGATGGTATCGCTGCAGATAAAGAAAAAGAATTATTAGACGTATAATTTTGGAACAAGCAAAAAGCACTACAGACCCTTTACGTAAGGTCTGTAGTGCTTTTATTTATGAAAAACACTTTAAATTAAGCTTTTTCTTTATCGTTACCCATTAACAAACTCGTTAACTTGGTTACTATAGCGGAAATGATTAAACCGACTATGAATTTTTTAATTCTTCTTTTCATTTTAATGTCCTCCTTAATTAACTATCTGAGTATAATTTATTATAGCATTATTCATTTTTTGAACCCACTAAAAGGCTCTCATTAACATCATTTGGTGAACAAATAAGCAGGGTACGAAATTTATAAAAGAATCTAATGAAACAACTATTGCTATTTCTTAAGGATTTGCTAAAAAAAATGTTTATTATCAAATTTAATAGGATTTTACCCCCTTTTTTGCTACAATGAGTAATGGTGAATTACGAAGTGGAGGGAAACACTTGAACTGGTTATTTAAGAAAAGAAATCAAAAAGAAAAAGAAATGACAGATGTTTCTTTTAACGCTGATGAAAAAATTCCACAACATATTGCTATTATTATGGATGGAAACGGACGTTGGGCTCAAAATAAATTCATGCCTCGAATCGCTGGTCATAAAGAAGGAATGAATACTGTAAAAAAAATAACCAAAAGAGCAAGTCAAATGGGTGTAAAGGTATTATCGCTTTACGCATTTTCAACTGAAAATTGGAAACGTCCTGATGATGAAGTAAGCTTTTTAATGCAATTACCGGTTGATTTTTTTGACACTTTTGTACCTGAATTAATGGAGCAAAACGTTCAAGTGCAAGTTATAGGTTTTACAGAACAACTCCCTAAACATACTCGCAACGCTGTTGAAAAGGCCATAGCAGATACTAAAGAGAATACAGGTATGGTTTTAAATTTTGCGCTTAATTATGGAGGACGCAGTGAATTGATTGAAGCTTCTAAAGCTATCGCTAAAAAAGTAAAATCTGGAGAAATTGAGGTTGAAGATATTACAGAATCTTTATTTGAAGAATCTCTAATGACACATGCGTTAAAGGATTATCAAAATGTTGATTTTATGATTCGCACGAGTGGTGAAGAGCGAATCAGTAATTTTATGTTATGGCAAAATGCATATAGTGAATTTTACTTTTCTCAAGAGCTTTGGCCTGACTTTAATGAACAAGCATTGGAACGAGCTATCGGAGTTTATCAAAAACGACACCGACGTTTTGGGGGATTATAATTAAGTTAGGAGGAAATACAAGTGAAACAACGTATTATAACGGCAATTGTTGCTCTTATTCTTTTTGTTCCAGTCGTTTATATGGGTTCTTGGATTTTAGAACTTGTAGTTGCAGGACTGGGGATAATTGCATTATTTGAACTATTTAGAATGAAGGGCAATAAGCTCTTTACAATCGAAGGCATTATTTCTATTTTGGCATTATTAGTATTGTTATTTCCACATTATGTATCCATGTTTTTACCAGAATATATGAACTCACAAGTGGTTTTATATCTCTTTGTCTTATTATTATTAGTCTGTACCGTATTTTCAAAAAACAATTTTACGTTTGATGATGTTGCTGTTTCAGTTCTTGGAATAATGTATATAGGGTATGGTTTTAGATTCTTGTTGTTAACAAGACATTCTGGATTAGATTTATTGTTATTTGTTTTATTTGTGGTTTGGGCAACAGATATTGGAGCGTACTTGATTGGCAGAAAACTGGGTAAACACAAACTTGCTCCATCAATCAGTCCTAATAAAACCATTGAAGGTGCTTTGGGCGGAGTAGTTATGGCTCTTATCGTAGGATTCATTTATTTGACTTACTATCCACAAAATTACAATACAGGTTGGATGTTAGCTTTAACAGTTGTTCTTTCAGTAGCTGGACAACTTGGTGATTTAGTTGAATCTGCATTTAAACGGTATTACAACGTGAAAGATTCTGGTAATTTGCTTCCTGGTCATGGCGGAATTTTAGATCGTTTTGACAGCTTGCTTTTTGTATTACCAATCCTTTATTTTTCAGGATTAATTTAATCTTCATATGAAACAAGAAAGTAGTTGTCCTTTATTGTGATGGCTACTTTTCTCGTATAGACAATAAATTGATAAGTCGATTGGTTATTACACTCAAATTATGATAGAATTAAACTTGTTTTGTATGCAGGTTTAATCATAAAATTAGAGATAAATTTTTAATGAAGTACTAAAGGAGAGAGTATATGATCACTACCATTATTACCTTTATTATAGTGTTTAGTATTTTAGTTATTTTTCACGAATTCGGACATTATTATTTTGCAAAAAAAGCAGGTATTTTAGTTAGAGAATTTGCTATTGGATTTGGCCCTAAAATATTTTCCTATCGTAAAGGTGAAACAACGTTTACGATTCGCATCTTACCAGTGGGTGGATACGTTCGTATGGCTGGATACGAAGAAGAAACTGAAATAAAACCAGGTACACCGATTGGCTTAATAGTAAACGATAATAATGAAGTGACATTAATCAATAATTATAAGAAAAAGCAATTATTAGATGCTGTCCCAATGGAAATAAGCGCTATTGATTTAGAAAAAGATTTATATGTAGAGGGTTACTTAGCTGGAGATGAAACAAACTTGGTCCGCTATCCAGTACTAAGAGATGCCATGATCATAGAAGAAGATGGAACAGAAGTTCAGATTGCACCGCTTGACGTTCAGTTTCAATCTGCTAGTTTGCCAAAAAGAATGATGACAAACTTTGCGGGTCCAATGAACAATATTATTTTAGCTGTGGTTGCGTTTATGGTGCTTGCTTTCATGCAAGGTGGAGTAGTCAGCCAAGAAAATGTTTTAGGTACGGTGGTTCCAGATAGTCCGGCAGCGGAAGCTGGTTTAAAAGATGGCGACCGTATTGTTCAGATCGATGATGAAAAGATTACCAGCTGGACTGAAATGGTAGAAATCGTACGAGTGAATCCTGATAAGGAATTGCTATTTCATATCGAATCAGCTGATGGTACTGAGAAAACAGTGCCACTAACACCAGTTGCTAATGAAACGGCTGATGGAACCGAAGTAGGTCAAATTGGTGTAGAAAATAGTTTGAATACATCATTTTGGGCGAAAATCAGTTTTGGCTTTACTCAAACTTGGTTTTTGATGACTCAATTGTTTACTGTGCTAGGTTCGATGTTTACAAAAGGATTCTCAATTGACATGTTTGGCGGTCCAGTTGCTATTTATGCAACGACTGAGACAGTTGTTAGAACAGGGTTAATAGGAATAGTCAATTGGCTTGCCGCCCTAAGTGTAAATTTAGGAATCGTGAATTTGTTGCCCATACCAGGTCTTGACGGTGGGAAACTAATATTAAACATTGTAGAGGGTATAAGAGGTAAACCATTAAGTGAAGAAAAAGAGGGTATCATTACATTGGTTGGTATCGCCTTACTGTTATTATTAATGGTGTTAGTTACATGGAACGATATCCAGACGTATTTTTTTAATTAAAGTGTAACAAAAAAATTAATAGAGATGAATTTAATGTGTCAAAAAGGAGACAGCAAACGATGAAACAATCAAAATTATTTATTCCAACTTTAAGAGATGTACCTAATGAGGCAGAAGTTCTTAGCCATAAAATGTTGTTAAGAGCTGGATACATCAGACAAATATCAAGTGGTGTTTACAGCTACTTGCCATTGGCAACACGTGTATTAGAGAAATTGAAAAATATTATGCGTGAAGAATTTGAAAAAATCAATGCAGTTGAAATGTTGATGCCTTCATTATTGCCGCGTGAACTGTGGGAAGAATCCGGACGTTATGAAACGTATGGCGAAGACTTGATGACATTGCAAGACCGTCATGGACGTGATTATCTTTTAGGACCTACTCATGAAGAAGCTTTTACAACTTTAATACGTGATGAAATTTCTTCGTATAAACGGTTGCCGCTTTCTTTGTATCAAATTCAAACAAAGTTCCGAGATGAAAAACGTCCTCGTTCTGGTTTGTTAAGAGGAAGAGAATTTATTATGAAAGATGCTTACTCTTTCCATGATAGTTTTGAAAGCTTAGATGCAACCTATCAAGATTTCGAAAAAGCTTATACAAGAATATTTGAACGTTGCGGTTTGGATTTTAGAAGCATTATCGGCGACGCTGGTGCAATGGGAGGCAGCAATTCGAAAGAATTTATGGCTTTATCGGATATTGGTGAAGATACAATTGTTTATTCAGATTCAAGTGACTATTCAGCAAACTTAGAAATGGCTACAAGTTTCCATATGCATAAAAAATCGCTTGAGAATGAAAAAGCTTTAGAAAAACTTGAAACGCCAAACAGCAAAACGATTGCTGAAGTTTCTGAATTCTTGCAAGTAGCACCAGAAAAAATTATGAAGAGTCTATTATTCATTGCAGACGAAAAGCCTGTTTTAGTTATCATCCGAGGTGATCATGAAGTAAATGATGTTAAATTAAAAAACTATCTTGATGCTGCCTTTTTAGAGTTAGCAACAGATGAAGAAACAATTAACTATCTTGGTGTAAATGCGGGTTCGATTGGTCCAGTGGGCATCAGTGAAGAAGTAAAAGTTCTTGCAGATGTGTATGTCCAAGACATGGTCAATGCTGTTGCTGGAGCGAATGAAAATGGCTATCATTATTTGAATGTTAATTTAAATCGTGATTCATCGATTGAAGACTATGTTGATTTACGCTTTGTTCAAGAAGGAGAATTATCCCCTGATGGACAAGGAGTATTGAAATTCACTAAAGGAATCGAGATAGGTCATATCTTCAAATTGGGAACTCGTTATTCAGAATCAATGAATGCTACTGTTTTAGATAATAATGGGCGTTCGATTCCAGTAGTGATGGGTTGTTACGGAATTGGTGTTAGTCGCTTACTGTCTGCTATTACTGAGCAACAATCGAGTGAGGAAGGTTTGAACTGGCCAAGACATTTAGCGCCATATGAACTACATTTGATTCCTGTTAATATGAAAGCTGATGATCAAGTTAGCTTATCAAATGAGTTATATACGACATTACAAAATGCTGGTTTTTCAGTTTTATTAGACGACCGTAATGAACGTGTCGGTGTAAAATTCAAAGATTCAGATTTAATCGGAATGCCTATCCGAATTACAGTAGGTAAAAAAGCTCAAGAAAACATTGTTGAATTGAAACTTAGAAAAACTGGAGAAGCTTTAGAAGTACGTACCGAAGAATTAATCGATACACTAAATATTCTACTAAGTTCTATTTAATCGCACGAAGACACTACTATTAAAGGAGTTCAAACAAGTAAGCACATCCACTTGTCTGTACTCCTTTTACAATTGTACTTTGATTGTTAGTTTTGCTTCTTAGTACTACCCTTAGTAAGTGAAAGGAGTTTCTCATGAGTTTAAATCAAGAAGAATTATTTCAAAAATTACTAGAACAAATAGGTTTGCAACATGAAGACCGTTACAAGACTCATTTTTCTCAAGCAAAAGTTTTAAAGGTGACGGTTCATAAATTATCCAAATGCTGGAACTTCCATTTGCAATTTCAAGATATTTTGCCATTTGAAATTTATCAAAATCTTTCTGAAAAAATGCAGTTGGCTTTTAATCCAATTGCAAGTGTTCAACTAACCATTGAAACGCTTCAACCAAAACTGACCATTGAAAAGCTTGAACATTATTGGTCATCTGCAGTGAAATTAAGTGCAGTTTCTTCGCCAATCTGTGATAAACCTTTTAGAGAACAATTTCCACTTTTAAATGGGAAAAAGATTCAATTTTTTGTTGAAAATGAAGTTGTCAAAGGGCATTTAATGAACCAGTATTTGCCACCAGTTGAAGAAGCATATGTTTCTTTAGGTTTTCCAAGATTTAAAATCGAACCTGTTATTGATGAGGAATCTCATCTGAAGAAAATAGCTGAATTCCAGGCGAAAAAAGAAGAATCGGAAACTTTATTAGCTATTCGAGCCAATGAGAATATACAAAAAGCAGAACAAGAAAAGAAACACAATAAAAATCAAGTTCAAACTCAAAAAGGTCCAATCGTTTTAGGTCGGAAAATTACGGCTAAAGAAGAAGTTAAACAGATGGATCAAATTGTTGAAGAAGAGCGTCGTGTCACAATCGAAGGATATGTTTTTGATGTTGAAGTACGGGTATTACGATCTGAAAGACAATTACTTATACTAAAAATGACAGACTATACGTCTTCTTTTTCAGTAAAAAAATTCTCTAACTCTCCTGAAGATGAAGCAGCTTTTGCGGCTGTAAAAAAAGGAATGTGGATCCGAGTAAGAGGTAGTGTCCAAGAAGACAACTTTATGCGTGATCTCGTGTTGAATGCCCAAGACATTACAGAATGGGACCACGAAACACGTAAAGATACTGCTCCAGAGGATAATAAACGGGTTGAGTTGCATTTGCATAGCAATATGAGTCAAATGGATGCAACCAATACGGTTACAGATCTAGTAGATCAAGCAGCTAAGTGGGGTCATAAGGCTGTTGCGATAACAGATCACTTTGGTGCGCAATCTTTCCCAGATGCTTTCCATGCTGGTCAAAAAAATGGCATTAAAGTCCTTTACGGAATTGAAGCGAATATCGTAGATGATGGTGTTCCGATTGCCTATAATCCTGGACATATTGAGTTATCAGAAGCCATTTATGTCGTCTTTGACGTGGAGACAACTGGGCTTTCAGCTGTTTATAATAGCATCATTGAGTTGTCAGCAGTTAAAATGCACAAAGGCAATATTATTGAGTCTTTTGAACAATTTATTGATCCCGGTCATCCTTTGTCACAAACAACGATTAATTTAACAGGTATTACGGATGAAATGGTTCAGGGTTCAAAATCTGAGGAAGAAGTCTTAACGTTATTTAAAGAATTTGCGGGCGATCATATACTCGTTGCTCATAATGCTAGTTTTGATATGGGCTTTTTAAATACCAGTAATGCTAAATACAATATTCCAGATGCTACAAATCCGGTGATTGATACGCTTGAATTGTCTCGTTTTTTACACCCACAATATAAGAGTCATCGCTTAAACACCTTAGCTAAAAAGTACGGAATTAATTTAGAACAGCATCACCGTGCTATTTTTGACTCTGAAACGACTGGACAATTGTGCTGGCTGTTTCTAAAAGAGGCTAGAGAAGAACATGAGATGTTTTATCATGATCAATTAAACGAACACATTGGTGAAGGCGATGCTTATAAACGGGCTCGACCATTTCATGCAACCATCATCGCAACTTCTCAAGTTGGGTTAAAAAATCTTTTTAAATTGATTTCTTCATCTATGGTCAATTATTTCTTCCGGACGGCACGATTGCCGCGTTCTGAACTGAATAAGCTTAGAGAAGGATTGATCATCGGTACAGCTTGCAGTCAAGGAGAAGTTTTTGAAGCCATGATGCAAAAAGGATACGATGAAGCAAAAAATAAAGCGAAATTTTATGATTATATTGAAGTTATGCCAAAAGAAGTTTATGCACCTTTAATCGAACAAGAGTTGGTTACAAATGAATCAGATTTAGAAGAAATTATTCGTAATCTTGTTAAAATAGGCGGAGAATTGAATATACCGGTAGTTGCAACTGGAAATGTGCATTATTTAAATCCAGAAGACAGTATTTATCGTAAAATTTTGATCAATTCTCAAGGTGGAGCAAATGCGTTGAATCGGGCCGAATTACCGGAAGTTCATTTTAGAACGACAACTGAAATGTTAGAAACATTTTCATTCTTAGGAAAAGAAACAGCACAACAAATTGTTGTTGAAAACACCAATAAGATTGCGGACATGGTGGAAGATGATATTACACCGGTCAAAACGGATCTATACACTCCAAAAATTGAAGGTTCAGAAGATGAAATACGTCAATTGAGTTATGATGAAGCGCATAGATTATATGGCAATCCTTTACCAGAAATCATTGAAAAAAGAATCGAAAAAGAGCTGAACAGTATTATTGGGAACGGGTTCTCGGTTATCTATTTGATTTCACAAAAATTGGTCCATAAGAGTATGTCAGATGGTTACCTAGTTGGTTCAAGGGGATCTGTTGGTTCCAGTTTTGTTGCAACAATGACCGGAATCACAGAAGTTAACCCGATGCCACCACACTATACTTGCCCTAACTGCCAGTTCTCTGAATTCTTTACAGATGGCTCTGTTGGGTCGGGGTATGATCTGCCAGATAAAAACTGTCCGAAATGTGAAGCACGTCTGCACAAAGATGGACACGATATTCCATTCGAAACGTTCCTAGGTTTTTATGGAGACAAAGTACCGGATATTGACTTGAATTTCTCAGGTGACTATCAAGCAAAAGCACATAATTACACGAAAGAACTCTTCGGTGAAGAATATGTATTCCGTGCTGGAACGATTGGTACTGTTGCAGACAGAACCGCATTTGGTTATGTAAAAGGATACGAACGAGACAATAATTTGTCCTTACGTGCTGCAGAAATTGATCGATTGGCAAAAGGGTCAACTGGAGTCAAACGGACAACCGGTCAACATCCAGGCGGAATTATTGTTATACCCGACTATATGGACGTATATGATTTCACTCCTATCCAATTTCCAGCAGATGCTCAAGATTCAGAATGGAAAACAACACACTTTGATTTCCATTCTATCCATGACAATGTGTTAAAACTAGATATCTTGGGTCATGATGATCCAACCGTTATTAGAATGTTGCAAGATTTATCTGGGATTGATCCTAAAACCATTCCGACTGATGATCCAGAAGTTATGAAAATTTTTGGTGGAACTGAAGTCCTTGGTGTAACGCCAGAACAAATCCAATCCAAAACAGGTACATTAGGTATACCAGAATTTGGTACACGTTTTGTACGAGGGATGTTAGAAGAGACCATGCCGACAACTTTTGCTGAGTTGCTCCAAATATCCGGGTTGTCACATGGAACAGATGTATGGTTAGGAAATGCAGAAGAACTGATTCGTATGAATAATATCCCTTTATCAGAAGTAATTGGTTGTCGTGATGATATCATGGTTTATCTTATCCATAACGGTTTAGAAGATGGGATAGCCTTCAAAATCATGGAATCTGTTCGTAAAGGGAAAGGAATCCCTGATGATTGGCAAAAAGCTATGCGAGATCAAAAAATTCCTGAATGGTATATCGAATCTTGTTTGAAAATCAAGTATATGTTCCCTAAAGCCCATGCTGCGGCATACGTATTAATGGCTTTACGAGTAGCTTATTATAAAGTACACTTTCCAATTCTTTATTACGCGGCTTACTTTTCCGTACGTGCCGATGATTTTGATTTAGTTGCTATGGCGAAAGGGAAAGAGAGCTTGAAATTAAAGATGAAAGAAATTACCGATAAAGGATTAGATGCTTCAACAAAAGAAAAAAATACACTAACCGTTTTAGAATTGTGTAATGAGATGGTTGAGCGTGGATTTGAATTTAAAATGGTAGATCTAGAAAAATCAGATCCAACTAATTTTGTTATTGAAGGCAATTCGCTTATCGCGCCATTTAGAGCTGTACCGAGTTTAGGAGCCAATGTGGCCAAACAAATTAAAGAAGCCAGAAACGATAAACCGTTCCTTTCTAAAGAAGATTTAGCTAAAAGAGGGAAAGTTTCTAAAACTGTTATTGAGTTTTTAAATGAAAATGGTGTCTTAAAAGGATTACCAGATGAAAATCAATTATCATTATTTGATCTCTTTTAAGTATTCAACTGATTTAGATCAGAAAAATTTTTAAAGTGAAAGACAACTGAAAAGACTTATTTGATGGTGTTTTGTTGCTTATTACTTGAATTTATGGTACTATTTATTTGGATTTAGATATTCTGTTGAGAGTGAGCGGTGACGCTCACTCTTTTTCGGCAGTAAGTTAGAAAACTAACTATAAGGAGGCGAAAAAGTTGAGTAATGTGGTAGAAACAGTAACTGAAATCGTGCAACCTATTGTTGAAAGAAATCAGTTTGAATTAGAAGACATTGAATTTATAAAAGAAGGCAAAAACTGGTTCTTGAGAGTTTATATTGATAAGCCAGAAGGTATTGATTTAGAGGATTGTGCATTGGTTAGCGAACAAATTAGCGAACACATGGATAAAATCAATCCGGATCCAATACCGCAAGCATACTTCTTAGAGGTTTCATCTCCTGGAGCTGAAAGACCACTAAAAAAAGAAGAAGATTATGTCAATGCAGTAGGGGAATACATCCATATTTCTTTATACGAACCTGTAGATGGCGAAAAAGTTTATGAAGGTACTTTAAAAGAAGTAAACGATGAAACGTTAACATTGACTATTCGCGTTAAAACTAGAGTGAAAGATATCGAATTCAGTCGAAAAACAATTGCGAAAGCTAGAAGAGCGATTCAATTTTAATTTAAATCAGTGTTAAGGATAGGAGAGAAGTGAAAAATGAGCAAAGAAATGTTAAATGCTCTTGAGGCTTTGGAACAAGAAAAAGGAATTTCAAAAGAATTCGTTATCGAAGCTTTAGAAGTTGCTTTAGTTTCAGCGTACAAAAGAAACTATGATCAAGCACAAAACGTTGAAGTTGAATTTGATTTAAAAAAAGGGAATATCCATGTTTACTCTGTTAAAGAAGTGGTAGACGTCGTTTATGATTCTCGTCTTGAAGTAGGCATGGAAGAAGCTTTAGAATTAAACAAAGCGTATGAATTAGGCGACAAAATTCGTTTTGAAGTAACTCCTAAAGACTTTGGAAGAATTGCTGCGCAAACAGCTAAACAAGTCATCATGCAACGTGTACGAGAAGCTGAAAGAAACATTATCTATAATGAATTCATTGCTTATGAAAATGATATTATGCAAGGAATTGTTGAAAGACAAGATCACCGTTACATCTATGTTAATTTAGGCAAAATTGAAGCTGTTTTATCTAAACAAGAACAAATTCCTAATGAAGTATATAAACCGCATGATCGTATCAAAGTTTACGTAACAAAAGTTGAAAATACATCAAAAGGTCCACAAATTTTTGTTAGTCGTAGTCATCCTGATTTATTGAAACGCTTATTCGAACAAGAAGTTCCTGAAATTTATGATGGAGTGGTCGAAATTGTTTCAATCGCTAGAGAAGCAGGCGACCGCGCTAAGGTAGCTGTTCGTTCGAGAGAAGAACACATTGATCCAGTTGGAACATGTGTAGGACCTAAAGGACAACGTGTTCAAGCGATTGTAAATGAGTTAAAAGGTGAAAACATGGATATCGTTGAATGGGATGCAGATCCTGCAACTTATATCGGAAATGCTTTGAATCCTGCTCAAGTTGTCAGTGTGACATTCAATGAATCTGCCGGCAGCTGTTTAGTAGTTGTTCCTGATTACCAACTGTCTCTTGCAATTGGGAAACGCGGACAAAATGCTCGATTAGCGGCTAAATTAACAGGCTATAAAATCGATATCAAATCTGAAACAGACATGGAGGCTATTAATTTGGCTAAAGAAGAAACTGGTTTAGAAAAAGATGTTAAATATGCTGAAGTAATTGAAACGATTGAAAGTCAAGAACAAGAAATGAATGAAGAAGAAATCATTGAATCTGTTGAAGATCTAGATTCTGAATTTGATGAAATCACAATAGCTGATGACATTGGAGAAGGTAATTTAGATGCTGAATCTGCAGAAGAATTGATTGAATTAGCTGAAGAACGGGATAACGTGGAAGACTAACAAGAGGTGAAAATGATGCCAAAACGTAAAATTCCTATGAGGAAATGTGTTATTTCCAACGAAATGAAACCTAAAAAAGATATGCTTCGCATTGTGGTCAATAAAGAAAATCAAGTATCTATCGATCCAAGCGGGAAATTGCCTGGACGAGGAGCTTATGTCTCAATCGAACCTGAAATCGTACAATCTGCATGGGAAAAACATGTGCTGGATAAAGTATTGGGTGTAAAATTGGACGATGCTTTTTATCAAGAACTTTTGGACTATGTTACGCATCAAAAAGCTAGGATGAGTTTATGATAGAAGAACAAAAAGTATTAAATCTTTTAGGCATGGCAACACGAGCAGGGAAACTGACTACTGGTGAAGATTTAAGTTTAAAAGAAATCAGAAATCAATCTGCTAAAATTGTGATTGTAGCGACCGATGCAAGTGAAAACACGAAGAAAAAAGTCTCGGATAAGTGTAGTTATTATGAAATTCCTTTTATAATTCACTTTACGAGAAGTGAATTAAGCCAAGCAATAGGAAGAGAACGAACCATTTGCACCATCACGGATAATGGCTTTGGAAAAAAATTCCGAGAATTATTATCAATTTAATTGGAGGGTGATAACATGGCTAAAAAACGTGTATATGAGTACGCTAAAGAATTAGATGTACCAACTAAAAGTGTTATTGATAAAGCAAAAGAACTTGGGATTGATTACAATAGCCATATGTCTTCAATGGAAGACAAACAAGTTGAACAACTAAACCAAGTATTTGTTTCAAATAAAAAAGACAGTACAGCTCCTAACAAGAGTGTTCAAACAGAATCAACGAGTACGTCAAGTACAAAAAATCAAAAAGGTGGTAATACTATAACAAATCAGAAGAACCAATCCAATCAACCAAACCGTCCAGCAGCAAAAGAAAATCAAGCTGGTACAAACAAGCCGAAAAATACAACAACTGTAAAACCGGCATCAACAAACAAACCTGCAGCTAAACCAGCTGCATCAACAAAACCAAAAACACAAACAAGCAGTCAAACTGCTCAAAGTGGAACTGGAAATCAAGCACCACAACGTGCAGCTGCTCCAGCAGGTAATAAAAACAAACGAACTGGTAACAGACCGTTTAACCGTGGAAGTGTGGGAACACATGGCGGATTCAACAAACGTAAGAGAAAAGGTAAAAAAGGTGAAACTAAACCAGTAGCACCACCAGTAGCACGTAAATTTAAAGAATTACCAGAAGTACTTGTGTATACAGATGGTATGACTGTAGCAGATATTTCTAAAAAGATTTACCGCGAACCAGCTGAGATCATCAAAAAATTATTCCTACTTGGTGTCGTAGCAACATTGAATCAAAGCTTAAGTAAAGAAACAATTGAATTATTAGCTGAAGAGTACGGAATTGCAACGGAAGAGAAAGTTCAAGTAGACGTATCTGATTTAGATGTATACTTTGAGCAAGAATCTGCTGAAGAGAACCTTACTTCTCGCCCACCAGTAGTAACAATTATGGGACACGTTGACCATGGTAAAACAACTTTACTAGACTCTCTTAGAGATACAAAAGTTAGTTTAGGCGAAGCCGGCGGAATCACGCAACATATCGGAGCTTACCAAGTAGATGTTGACGGAAAAATCATTACCTTCCTAGATACTCCAGGACATGCTGCATTTACAACGATGCGTGCTCGTGGTGCGGATGTAACGGATATTACGATCATTGTGGTAGCTGCAGACGATGGCGTTATGCCTCAAACGGTTGAAGCAATCAACCATGCTAAAGCTGCTGAAGTTCCAATTATTGTAGCAGTCAACAAAGTTGATAAACCAGATGCGAACCCTGAACGTGTCATGCAAGAATTAACTGAATACGGTTTGGTTCCTGAATCATGGGGTGGAGACACTATTTTTGTTGAAATCTCGGCTAAATTCAAACAAAACTTAGATGAATTATTAGAAATGATTTTACTTGTAGCTGAAGTGGAAGATTTAAAAGCAGACCCTACTCGTTTAGCACTTGGTTCAGTTATTGAAGCTCGTTTAGATAAATCAAAAGGTCCAATTGCTACTTTACTTGTTCAAGAAGGAACATTGAATGTAGGAGATCCTATTGTAGTTGGGAATACTTACGGACGTGTTCGTGTAATGGTTAACGAAAATGGTCGTCGCGTTAAACATGCTGGCCCTTCTGCTCCAGTTGAAATTACTGGTTTAAACAATGCTCCTCAAGCAGGAGATCAATTCGTTGTCTTTGAAGACGAAAAAACAGCTCGTACAGCTGGAGAAACTCGTGAGAAAAAAGCAATGGCTGAACAACGTTCGGTAACAAACCGTGTAACCATTGACAACTTATTCTCTAGTTTACAAGAAGGCGAATTAAAAGACGTTAATGTTATTATTAAAGCAGATGTACAAGGTTCTGCAGAAGCTTTATCATCAAGTTTACAAAAAATTGATGTAGAAGGCGTTCGTGTGAAAATGATCCATATAGCAGTAGGAGCGATCAACGAAAGTGATGTCACTTTGGCAGCTGCAAGTAATGCGATCATTATCGGATTTAATGTTCGTCCAACTCCACAAGCTAAGGTTCAAGCTGATCAAGAACAAGTTGATATTCGTTTACACCGTATCATCTATAACGCTATTGATGAAATTGAAACAGCTATGAAGGGTCTATTGGATCCTGAATATGAAGAAAAAGTAACTGGACAAGCAGTTGTTCGTGAAACATTCAAAGTATCTAAAGTTGGAACGATTGCCGGAGGATTTGTTACAGATGGTTACATCACTCGTAGCAGCAGCATCCGTTTGATTCGTGACAACATTGTTATCTTTGAAGGCGAATTAGCAAGTTTGAAACGCTTTAAAGACGATGCTAAAGAAGTTAAAAAAGGTTTCGAATGTGGATTTATGGTTAAAGATTACAACGAAGTTCAAGTGGATGATGTTATCGAAGCTTATGAAATGGTTGAAATTAAACGTAAGTAATACGTAAGGAAGAAGGGTTAAACATGGCAAATCATAGAATTGGTCGCGTTTCTCAAGAAATTCAAAGAGAAGTAAATGATATCTTGAAAAAACGTGTGAAAGATCCCCGTGTTGCTGATGTAAATATAACCGACGTACGTGTAACAGGTGATCTACAACAAGCGACGGTTTTCTACAGTATTTTATCTGATAAAGCTAGCGATCGTGAAAAAACACAACTAGGATTGGATAAAGCTTCTGGTTTAGTTAGAAGTGAATTAGGCCAACGTTTGTCACTTTACAAAACACCAGAAATTAAATTTGAGCGTGATGAATCTGTTGAATATGGTAATCATATCGATGAATTATTGCGTAACTTAAATAAAGACTAAACAGGTTCTCAATAAACTAAGTGGGATAAGAAATCTTGCTAAAACATGAGACTTATTTCAAACCTCCAAAAGGTAATCTTTTGGAGGTTTTTTATTTAAAGTATTTAGTAAAATTTCTCTGATTTTAATTTCTTTACTCTTTAAATCATTTTCTTTACACTTATTTGGTAAGGGAGGTGTTTTTATGTCAGATTTCTTAATCAATTTGCAAACAGAAATGAGAGCACCGAATCTTTTATTTGAAAGTTGGACACCAGTTATTAGAATCTTTTTTGCAACAATCATTACCTTTGTATTGTTGCTTGCCTGCTTAAGAATATTTGGTAATAGAAGTGTTTCAAATATTAGTATACAGGATGTTATCACTTCATTTACTATAGGATCAACGATTTCTTCTACTTTAATTTTAAAAGAAGTAACAATCGTTAATGGTTTTTTAGCCATTGTGCTCCTATTATTCTTGCAGTTTCTTATTTCAAAAATCATTAGTAAATGGCCAATTTTATCTAACTATATTAATCCGCCTCCAAAAGTATTGTTTTTAAAAGGAGATTTTTTAGAACATACAATGAAAAAGAGTCGAGTAACAAAAGAAAATATTTATTCTGCTATTCGATCTCAAGCAAGGTGTTCTTCTGATAAGGTTTTTGCGGTACTGTTAGAATCAAATGGAAATTTTTCAGTAGTGACTGAAGTTAGTCCAGGTTATGAAGAAGAAATTTTAAAATATGTAAACTAAAGAGACTAGGGCATAGTTCCTGGTCTCTGATTTTGTATTCTTGCCCTTTTCTACGTATCCATTCATTGTAAAAAAAGCTTTCGTTTAAATTTATTGATTAAACAGATGACGAATAAGAATCTATTTGACTAATAAAGTAAATTTAGTGATTAAATGAGCATTGAAACAAATTTCCATTTGATTAATAAAGTAGTTTTATTGATTAAACGAGCATTAAAATGAGTATCCATTTGATTAATAATATAGACTTATTGATTAAGTTCGTACAAAACGATGTTTCATTTAGTACGAGCTTTACCTAAAATCTAGATAAAGTAACAAAGGTTGATTTCAATTCGTTCACTAAAACAGATGAATGAACTAATATACAGTTAACAAATGAATGACGGTATTTTGATAATTATGGTATACTAGGAGAGTTAAAAAAAGGAAGGTTGGGATTTAGCTATGGAAGGTATTCTCCCATTATGGAAAGAACGTGGCATGACCAGCCACGATTGTGTATTTAAACTTAGAAAAATTTTAAAAACTAAAAAAATCGGACACACAGGTACATTGGACCCTGATGTTGATGGTGTGTTGCCTATTTGTGTGGGAAAAGCCACAAAGGTTGTTGAATATATGATGGAAACGGGTAAAGGCTACATAGGCGAAATCACACTTGGTTATTCGACTACAACAGAAGACCGCAGCGGAGAAGTTGTTGAACAAGTTAAAGTAGAAACGATTCCTACATTGGAAGCCATTGATGCTGCAATGAAAAGCATGGAAGGAAAGATTACTCAGATTCCGCCAATGTATTCTGCTGTAAAAGTAAATGGGAAAAAATTGTATGAATATGCTCGTGCTGGTGAAACGGTTGAGCGTCCGGTTAGAATTGCTGACATAAAATCATTTAAACGCACTTCGGATCTTGTGGTAAATGAAGAGCAAGGAACTGTTTCGTGGAAATTTGAAGTAGCTTGTGGAAAAGGGACTTATGTCCGCACATTAGCAGTGGATCTAGGCGCAAAATTGGGTTACCCTGCGCATATGTCAGACTTAACACGTATATTAAGTGGAACCTTTAAAGCCAGTGATTGTTTAACGTTAGCGCAAGTTGCTAAAAAAATGGAACAACAAGAAATAGAAGAAACCTTATTTCCTTTGGAGTTTGGCTTAAAAGAGTTGGCATCTTTTGACATTGATCAAGAGCTTTGGGATAAAGTTAAAAATGGCACAGTACTTCCAATCAATACTGTTCCAGAAGAGTTATTATCTAAGCCAATCGTCTTTATGTATCTTCAAAAAGCTGTCAGTATTTATGCAGTTCACCCACAAAAAAAAGAATATTTAAAACCAATCAAAGTGTTACGAAATAATTTATAGAGGAGTTTTCGCACTATGGAAATCATTAAATTACATCATCCATATGAGGAAGGTGAAATCCCTAAAGATAAAGTAGTATTAGCTTTAGGTTTTTTTGATGGCGTCCACAGAGGTCATCAAGAAGTAATCGGCAGAGCAAAAAAAATTGCCGAAAAAAATCAGTTGAAATTAGCAGTTATGACGTTTAACCAGCATCCTTCAATTGTTTTTAAGAAATTAAACCCAGATCATCATAAATACCTTTCCACAGTTTCTCGTAAAGAAGAGTTAATGGAAAAAATTGGTGTTGATTTTCTTTATGAAGTAGACTTTACGTCTGCTTTTGCAGGATTAGCTCCTCAAGAGTTTGTAGAACAGTACATTATTGGATTACATGCTCAAACAGTTGTAGCCGGTTTTGATTATTCATTTGGAAAAAAAGAAGTGGCCTCCATGGAGCACTTGCCGCTATATGCTAAAGATCGTTTTGAAATCGTAGTGGTGGAGAAACAACTCTCAAAAGAAGACAAAATCAGTTCTACGCGTATTCGCTTAGCTTTAGAGGTCGGAGATATGGCTGCTGCAAACAATCTACTGGGGTATGTTTATGCTACTCCTGGAAGAGTCGTACATGGGGATGCAAGAGGAAGATTATTAGGATTCCCAACAGCGAATATCGAAGTTGAGAACTTTGTTAAATTGCCGCGCATAGGCGTATATGCTGTCGAAATTTTAGTAGGTGGTCAGGTCTATAAAGGAATGGCTTCTATCGGTCATAATGTAACCTTTGAACCGAATCGTCCGTTGACGGTTGAAGTGTACATTCTTGATTTTAATGAAGATATTTATGGTGAAAAAGTAACGGTGTTCTGGTACGACTATTTACGCAATGAGGAAAAATTTGATTCGATTGATGCTTTGATCGCTCAATTGAAACAAGATGAATTAGATACCGCACATTTTTTTGACAACTATAAAGGGTTGACTCATAAGAACGTTTTAAGCGAACACTAAACTAAGACAAAAAAGGGTTGTATGATAAATAGGGTTGGTGCATCAAACTAAAATTTCTTCTGGAATGAACGAGTTTGCTTGTATAGAGCCATGAGACCGACTGAAGCTTATAATTTTCAGTCTTTCAAGCCTCAAACAAAGCGTCAACGCTCTGTAATTCGCATTGAATCCTTTACATGGCTACAAGCAACCCTATTCCTCCAAAAATTTTGTATAATCGATTTTAGAAATCTACCAACACTAAAAATTATAGACCAAAAAAAAGACGAGATATAACTATCTTGTCTTTTTTTGTGTATTAAAATGAAAAATCTATGAGTTAATATTTTTTTATCGTTTATTCGTTTATACATAATTGTTGAATAAATAAGATGGATATACATTATTTTTTCTTAAATAAGCTAAAAAATACAAAAAAAGGTATAAAAAAACACTTTGTGCTTGTTTTAATCCTTTTGCCATGTTAGGATACTTTCATGCAATAAAATTAATCGGATGAGGTGTTTTTTATGAATAAAGGAAAAGTTGTTTTAGCTTACTCAGGAGGATTGGATACATCAGTCTCTATTAAATGGTTAATGGATGAAGGATATGATGTAATAGCTTGTTGTTTGGATGTTGGAGAAGGAAAGAACTTAGACTTTATTAAAGATAAAGCAATCGAAATTGGTGCGGTAGCCTCTTATACGATTGATGCTAAAGATGAATTTGCCAATGACTTTGCATTGATTGCGTTACAAGCACATACGTACTATGAAGGTAAGTATCCGCTGATCTCAGCATTATCTCGTCCTTTAATTGCTAAAAAATTAGTTGAAGTAGCTATAAAAGAAGAAGCTGTAGCAGTAGCACATGGATGTACAGGAAAAGGGAATGATCAAGTTCGTTTTGAAGTTGCCATTCATTCTTTAGCACCGGATTTAAAAGTACTTGCACCGGTTCGTGATTGGACATGGTCAAGAGAAGAAGAAATCAACTATGCTATTGAGCACTCAATTCCGGTTCCAATTGATTTAGACAATCCTTTCTCTATTGATCAAAACCTATGGGGAAGAAGCAACGAGTGTGGTGTTTTAGAAAATCCATGGATTGCTCCACCAGAAGTTGCGTATGATTTAACCGTTAGTTTAGAAAATACACCGGATATTCCTGAAATGATTGAAATTGAATTTTTAGCAGGTGTACCGATAGCGATTGATGGTTCAAAATATGAATTGTCTGAACTGATTCAACAGTTGAACAGCATTGCTGGGAAACATGGAGTTGGACGGATCGATCATATTGAAAACAGATTGATTGGGATCAAATCTCGTGAGGTTTATGAAGCACCTGGAGCAGTAACGTTAATGACGGCACATAAAGAGCTAGAAGATCTTACTTTTGTTAAAGATATCGCACACTTCAAACCAATGATCGAACAAAAAATAACTGAGATGATTTATAACGGACTATGGTTTAATCCATTAACTGAAAGTTTAATTGCCTTTTTGAAATCTACTCAAAAGTACGTTAACGGAACCGTTCGTGTAAAATTATTTAAAGGCCATGCTATTGTAGAAGGCAGAAAATCACCTAACTCATTGTATGATGAGAACTTGGCGACTTATACTTCTGCAGATACATTTAACCAAGAGTCATCTGTTGGCTTCATCAAATTATGGGGATTGCCTACAAAAGTACACGCAGAAGTAAACAAGCCAAAAGATGCACTTAAGACCAAGTAAAAACGAAGAAAGTACACTTAATAAAAGATAGGATGACAAATATGAAAAAATTATGGGGCGGTCGTTTTGAAGGAGAAAACCAAAAATGGATTGATGAGTTTGGGGCTTCAATTGAAGTAGACCAAGTTTTAGCTGAAGAAGACATTCTAGGAAGTTTAGCGCATGTTAAAATGTTGGCTAAAACGTCTATTATTCTTCAAGAAGAAGCAGATGAAATCATCAAAGGGTTAGAAAGTCTTTTAGTAAAAGCCCAAAAGAAAGAGTTGGTATTCTCTATTGAAAATGAAGATATTCATTTGAATATTGAAACGCTTCTCCATAAAGAAATCGGACCTGTTGCAGGAAAGTTGCACACTGCAAGAAGTCGGAATGATCAAGTAGCTACTGATATGCACCTATACTTAAAACGTCAAGTAGGTGAAATTTCAGTATCTCTTGAGGATTTGGAAAAAGTTATTTTATTGAAAGCAGAAAAGCATGTTGAAACGATCGTTCCAGGATATACGCATTTGCAGCATGCACAGCCAATCTCTTTTGCTCATCATTTATTGGCGTATTACAATATGTTTAAACGTGATTTAGAACGGTATCAAGATAGTTTAAAACGAATCGATTGCTCCCCACTAGGAGCAGCAGCTTTGGCAGGAACAACATTTCCAATCGATCGTTTGTACACCGCTGAGCAGTTAGGTTTTAGCTCTATCTATTCCAATAGTATGGATGCCGTTAGCGATCGAGACTTCATCTTAGAATTTCTATCTACCAGCAGTATACTGATGATGCATCTTTCACGTTTTTGCGAAGAAATGATTCTTTGGACCAGTCACGAATACCAATTCGCTAGTCTAACGGATACTTTTTCGACTGGTAGTTCGATTATGCCGCAAAAGAAAAATCCAGATATGGCAGAATTGATTCGTGGAAAAACTGGGAGAGTGTACGGCAATTTATTTTCGTTGTTAACGACAATGAAAAGTTTACCGTTAGCCTATAACAAGGATCTGCAAGAAGACAAAGAAGGCATGTTTGATACAGTAAAAACCGTTAAAGATTGTTTGGAAATATTTGCTGGTATGTTGGAAGATATGATCGTGCATGAAGAAAATATGAGTGAAGCGACAACGAAAGATTTTTCAAACGCAACTGAGTTAGCGGATTATCTGGCTTCAAAAGGTATCCCATTTAGAGAAGCACATGAAATTGTTGGGAAACTTGTATTGAAATGCTTGAAAAATGGCCATTATTTACAAGATATTCCTTTAACAGAATTTCAACAAACTGCTCCTATTATCGAAGAAGATGTTTATACGTTGTTGGAATCTCGTGTAGCTGTCGAACGCAGGAATTCATTAGGTGGTACTGGTTTCGAACAAATTAGAAATGAAATTGAAAAAGCCAAACTAGAATTTAATCTAATATAAGAAGAATTAGAAGACAGTGTTAAAGATGGAACCTTCCATTTTTTGACACTGTCTTTTTAGTAAAAGTACGACAAATCAAGCATTAAACCGGTGTTTTAAATAAACGTCAAAATTAGTCAAAAAATAAACAAAAATTATTGACAGATACAGTTATATTTGGTAAATTAATAAATGTATTAGCACTCAATAGTTTCAAGTGCTAAAAAAGAGGTGATGCAATATGTTAACTGAAAGGCAGATTTTAATTTTAAAATCTATCATTCGCTTATACACTTCATATGAGACACCCATAGGGTCCAAAACCTTAATGAATGAAGCAGAGATTAATTTTAGCTCAGCAACCATTCGTAATGAAATGGGGCGTCTTGAAGAATTAGGCTTCATTGAAAAAACGCATTCGTCATCCGGTCGTGTCCCATCTTTAAAAGGGTACCGTTTTTACGTAGACCATCTGGTGCATCCAGCAAAAATTCAAAAAAAAGATCTTGCGGTCATAAAGAATGCTTTAGGAAATCAGTTTAGGCAATTGGATGAGATCGTTTTTCAATCTGCTGAATTGCTTTCTCGGTTGACCAGTTACACGGCTATAACGTTAGGTCCTGAAATCAAAGAAAGTATTCTAACCGGTTTTCGATTGGTGCCATTAAATGATTATCAAGTGATGGCTATCTTAGTAACCGATAAGGGCCATGTAGAAAACCAAATAGTAACGATTCCGAGGTCAATGGATGTTAACGAGCTAGAAAAAATTGTTCGTATTTTTAATGAACAATTAGTTGGTCTTCCGCTAATGGAAGTATTTAAAAGACTGAAGACCGAAATTCCGATATTGTTGAATAAGTATGTTCGAACAAATGAAGGAATGTTGAATATCTTCGAAGATGTCTTTTTGAAAGCTGGACAAGATAGGATGCACGTAGGTGGAAGAATGAATATACTCGATTTCTCGAATGAATTAAATGTCGAAAAGTTCAAGTCTATTTATTCCTTAATGGATGGTACTCATGACTTATCTTCTTTATTGATTCCAAGTACTACTGGGATCAATGTGAAAATTGGTACGGAGTTAAACAATGAGCTTTTTAATGAGTTCAGTTTAATTACAGCAAGTTATGACATTGAAGGATATAGTTCAGGTGTTATTGCATTGTTAGGTCCAACAAATATGCCGTATTCCAAAATGATCGGTTTGGTGGATGTATTTCGAAATGAGCTTTCAAAAAAAATAATCGACTATTATCATTCTGTAGACGATTAATCAAAAGGAGCTGTTGTTGTGTCTAGAAATAAAGATAAAAAGCAAGAACAAGAAATGGTTGAAGAAACACCAACAGAATTGGTAGAAGAAACAACTGAATCTGTAGAAGTGGAACAACCAGAAGTTGATGAACTTGCTAAAGTAAAAGCTGATTTAGAAGAAATGGAAAATAAATATTTGCGTGTGCAAGCTGAAATGGCAAATATCCAAAAACGCAATGCAAAAGAACGTGAAGATGCTGCTAAATTCCGTGCTCAATCTTTAGCAACAGAATTACTTCCCGTTATTGATAACTTAGAACGAGCTCTAGCTATTGAAGTAACAGATGAGCAAGGGAAAAGTTTGAAAAAAGGAATTGAAATGGTTATGGAAACATTCAATGCTGCATTGAAAAGTGAAGGCATTGAAGTTATTGATCCTTTAAATGAACCTTTTGATCCAAACTTCCATCAGGCGATTCAAACCGTTCCTGTTGAAGAAGGTCAACCAAGCGAAACAGTTGTACAAGTTTTCCAAAAAGGTTATGATTTAAATGGACGCGTATTACGTCCCGCAATGGTAATTGTTGCTCAATAAAGCTTAAATAAATATAAAAAAAAATAAAACATAAATGAGGGATTTATAATGGGTAAAATGATTGGTATTGACTTAGGAACAACAAACTCAGCAGTTGCTGTATTAGAAGGCGGAGAAGCAAAAATTATTCCGAATCCAGAAGGCAATCGTACGACTCCATCAGTCGTTGCGTTTAAAAATGGAGAAATGCAAGTAGGGGAAGTGGCTAAACGCCAAGCTGTAACAAACCCTAACACAATTAGCTCAATTAAACGTCATATCGGCGAAGCTGGCTTTTCAGTTGAAGTTGATGGTAAAAAATATACACCACAAGAAGTTTCTGCAACAATTCTTCAATACTTGAAAGGTTATGCTGAAAGCTATTTAGGCGAAACAGTTGATAAAGCTGTTATCACTGTTCCTGCATACTTTAACGATGCACAACGTCAAGCAACAAAAGATGCTGGTAAAATTGCCGGTCTTGAAGTGGAACGTATCGTTAATGAACCAACTGCTGCAGCATTAGCTTATGGTTTAGACAAAGTAGATAAAGATGAAAAAGTTTTAGTATTTGACCTTGGTGGTGGTACTTTTGACGTTTCAATCCTTGAATTAGGAGATGGCGTATTCGATGTATTATCTACTGCTGGTGACAACAAATTAGGTGGAGATGATTTTGATAACAAAATCATGGACTACTTGGTAGCTGAATTCAAAAAAGAAAACGGTGTTGACTTATCTAAAGATAAAATGGCTGTACAACGTTTGAAAGACGCTGCTGAAAAAGCTAAAAAAGACTTATCAGGCGTAACTTCAACTCAAAT
Organism: Carnobacterium sp.; assembly: GCF_040274425.1. Classification (NCBI taxonomy): domain Bacteria; kingdom Bacillati; phylum Bacillota; class Bacilli; order Lactobacillales; family Carnobacteriaceae; genus Carnobacterium; species Carnobacterium sp. The sequence continues at coordinate 8,196 of NZ_JBEMBC010000024.1, read as the reverse complement.
CAGCTTACCATTTATCACTGCTGGAGAAGCTGGACCATTACACTTGGAAATCAACTTGACTCGTGCTAAATTTGACGAATTAACTTATGACTTAGTAGAACGTACTAAAGGACCTGTTCGCCAAGCATTGAAAGATGCTGGATTATCAACATCTGAAATTGATGAAGTCATCTTAGTTGGTGGATCAACACGTATCCCTTCTGTTGTAGAAGCAGTACGTAAAGAAGCTGGAAAAGAACCAAACAAATCAGTTAACCCTGATGAAGTTGTAGCAATGGGTGCTGCAATCCAAGGTGGAGTTATCACTGGTGACGTTAAAGACATCGTATTGTTAGATGTTACTCCGTTATCATTAGGTATCGAAACAATGGGTGGCGTATTTACTAAATTGATCGAACGTAACACAACGATCCCAACAAGTAAATCACAAGTATTCTCAACTGCTGCTGACAACCAACCAGCTGTTGACGTACACGTAATGCAAGGGGAACGTCCAATGGCAGCCGACAACAAAACATTAGGTCGCTTCCAATTGACAGATATTCCTGCTGCACCACGTGGAATTCCTCAAATCGAAGTAACATTTGATATTGATAAAAACGGAATTGTTAACGTAAGTGCTAAAGATTTAGGAACTCAAAAAGAACAAACAATTACGATCAAATCTTCTTCAGGTTTAACAGACGAAGAAATCGAACGTATGGTTAAAGATGCAGAAGCTAATGCTGAAGCGGATAAAGCTCGTAAAGAAGAAGTAGAATTACGTAACGAAGTGGATCAATTATTATTCCAAGTAGATAAAACTATTGGTGAATTAGAAGGCAAAGTTGATGAAGCTGAAGTTAAAAAAGCTGAAGAAGCTCGTGATGAATTGAAAGCTGCTGTTGAAGCAAATGATCTTGAAGCAATGAAAACAAAACGCGATGAATTAAATGAAATCGTACAAGCATTAACAGTTAAATTATATGAACAAGCTGCTCAAGCACAAGGTGAAGCAAATCCTGAAGGTGCAGAACAAGCACAAGATGGATCTGAAGATGTTGTAGATGCTGATTTTGAAGAAATCGACGATGACGCTAAATAACCTTTATAATTTAAGGATGGAATGGAAAAGCCAAGGCAAATTGCTTTTGGCTTTTTCTTCTAGATATGCTATGCTCATTAAGGCGAATTTGAGGATACATTAAAAAATTGTCAAGTGACGATGGAGGGAAATTATGGCTAAAAGAGATTTATATGAAGTATTAGGAGTATCAAAAGGTGCTTCCGATGATGAAATAAAAAAGGCATACAGAAAATTATCAAAAAAGTTCCATCCGGATATTAATAAAGAAGCTGGATCTGAAGAAAAGTTTAAAGAAGTTGCGGAAGCTTATGAAGTATTAAGTAACCCTGACAAACGTGCGGCATATGACCAATATGGACATGCAAGCACGGATCCAAACTTTGGAGCTGGTGGCGGCGGTTACGGCGGCGGAGGCTTTGGTGGATTCGGCGGCGGTGGATTCGAAGATATTTTTGAATCGTTCTTTGGTGGCGGAGGTCGTTCTCAAAATCCAAATGCTCCTCGTCAAGGAGATGACTTACAATACACAATCAATCTTGAATTTGAAGAAGCTATTTTTGGTAAAGAAACGACGATCAGTTATAACCGTGAAGAAGAATGTAAAACGTGTCATGGGGATGGGGCTAAACCAGGTACACACCCTGTAACATGTTCTAAATGTCATGGTACAGGTTCATTGAACGTTGAGAGAAATACGCCACTTGGCCGAGTAATGACGCGTCAAACATGTGATGTTTGTCATGGTACAGGTCAAGAAATCAAAGAAACTTGTCCAACTTGTCATGGTTCTGGACATACTAAAGACAAACACACGGTTAAAGTTACTGTTCCTGCAGGTGTTGAAGATGGAAATCAAATGCGCTTAAATGGACAAGGGGAAGCCGGTAAAAATGGTGGACCTTACGGAGATCTCTATGTTGTTTTCCGTGTCAAAGCCAGCAATCAATTTGATCGAGATGGAGCAGAGATTTATTACGAGTTGCCAATCAATATCGTTCAAGCTTCTTTAGGTGATGAAGTGGAAGTTCCAACTGTTCATGGTAAGGTGAAATTAAAAATACCTGCTGGAACACAAACCGGAACGAATTTCCGTTTGAGAGGCAAAGGAGCACCAAAATTACGTGGTACAGGTACAGGAGACCAACACGTGAAAGTTAAATTAGTGACTCCGAAAAACTTATCAAAAGAACAAACAGACTTGTTGAGACAATTCGCTAAATCTAGCGGTATGGAAGTTGAAGAACAAGATGGTTCCATTTTTGATAAAGTAAAAGATGCATTTAAAGCAGATAAGAAAAAGAAATGAACCGATTTTTTTAAATAAGTAGGTTGTTTAAAAAATGGTGTTGATACAATAAAATAAAATTTCTTCTGGAATAGACGGGTTTGCTTGTGGAGAGCCATGTGACCGTCTGAAGTCTTTTGTCTTCAGACTTTCAAGCCTTAAACAAAGCATAATCGCTGAAGCGGCTAACGCTTTGTAATTCGCATTGAATCATTAGACATGGCTACAAGCAACCCTTATTCATCCAGAATTATCTTGTAATCAATTTAACTGATCTATCAACATTAAAAATTATAGAGCCATTAATATGAGCTTTGTTTATAAGGTGAAAGAAAACCTGAGCTAATGCTTAGGTTTTTCTTTTGTCTTAAAAGCTAGTTTGAGACAACGCATTGTAATTCAAGCTTTTCACTGGTATAATTTACAGTGACACTTTTTCGGAATAAATAAAGAAGGTAGGCACGACTAGATGAATAAACAGGAATTAAATGAAAGACAAAAACGCATTCGGAATTTTTCCATTATTGCCCATATTGACCATGGAAAATCGACTTTAGCAGATCGTATCCTACAAATGACGCACACAGTTGCTGACCGTGATATGCAAGCACAATTATTGGACTCGATGGATCTTGAACGTGAACGAGGTATCACGATCAAATTAAACGCGATTGAATTGAACTATACTGCCAAAGATGGCGAAACGTATACACTACACTTGATCGACACACCAGGACACGTCGATTTCACGTACGAAGTTTCAAGAAGTTTAGCAGCGTGTGAAGGGGCGATTCTTGTTGTCGATGCAGCACAAGGAATAGAAGCACAAACACTGGCTAACGTTTATCTTGCTTTAGACAACGACCTTGAGATCATTCCGGTTATCAATAAAATCGATTTACCAGCTGCAGATCCAGAACGTGTTCGTGCTGAGATCGAAGATGTAATTGGAATCGATGCAAGCGATGCAGTTTTAGCGAGTGCTAAAGCCGGTATTGGTATCGAAGATATCTTAGAACAAATCGTTGAAAGAGTTCCAGCTCCAGTTGGTGATATAGATGATCCTTTAAGAGCGTTGATCTTTGACTCGGCTTACGATGCTTATCGTGGAGTTGTCTTGAATATCCGAGTGATGGAAGGTATGATCAAACCTGGCGATACAATGAAAATGATGAGTAACGGAAAAACGTTTGAAGTAGCTGAAGTTGGGATCTTTTCACCTAAACCGATCAAACGCGATTTCCTAATGGTTGGGGACGTTGGATACGTTACTGCAAACATCAAAACAGTCCAAGATACTCGAGTTGGGGATACCATTACATTAGCTGACAATCCAGCTGCAGAATCATTAGAAGGTTACCGTAAAATGACTCCAATGGTTTATTGTGGAATGTACCCAATTGATTCTTCTCGTTATGGCGATTTAAGAGATGCTCTAGACAAATTACAATTAAACGATGCAGCACTTCAATTCGAAGCTGAAACTTCACAAGCACTTGGGTTTGGGTACCGTTGTGGGTTCTTAGGACTCTTACACATGGACGTTATTCAAGAACGCCTTGAACGTGAATTTAATTTAGATTTGATTACAACAGCTCCATCTGTTATCTATCATGCCAACTTGACAGATGGTACTCAAAAAATCGTAGCGAATCCAGCTGAAATGCCTGAACCAGGTGTAATTGAATCGATCGAAGAACCTTACGTTAAAGCAACAATCATGGTTCCAAATGATTACGTTGGTGCAGTTATGGAAATCGCACAACGCAAACGTGGCGACTTCTTAACGATGGATTACATGGATGATAACCGTGTAAACGTGGTTTATGAAATTCCATTATCTGAAATCGTATATGATTTCTTCGATAAGTTAAAATCAAGTACTAAAGGCTATGCTTCTTTAGACTACGAAATGATTGGCTATAAGAAGAGTGCTCTATCTAAGATGGATATTCTATTAAATGGCGAAAAAGTGGATGCTTTAGGATTTATCGTCCATAAAGACTTTGCTTTCAACCGTGGAAAAGCGATCGTTGATCAATTGAAGACGATTATTCCAAGACATCAATTCGAAATTCCAGTTCAAGCAGCAATTGGACAAAAAATTGTTGCACGTTCAAACATCAAAGCCTTGCGTAAAGATGTTACAGCTAAACTTTATGGTGGTGACGTAACCCGTCGTCAAAAACTATTGAAGAAACAAAAAGCTGGTAAAAAACGGATGAAACAAGTCGGATCAGTTGAAGTGCCTCAAGAGGCGTTCATGTCCGTTCTTAAGATGGATGACGAATAAAACGTTGATTTAATAACGTTTTATCTGAATTCATACAACTGAAAAAAAAGTTTTGCCAACATTTTGCCAACATTGACTTGAATTTTAAGTTGAATGTTGGCAATTTTTTGTTTTATACGTAGGCAAACTATAAATCTCTATTCAAATAGTTTTCAAATATGATCACTGTTTCTTTTTTTGTTTTCTCAGTCACATGGGCATAGATATCCATTGTAGTTGAAATACGAGAGTGGCCAAGTCTTTCTTGAACATCTTTCATTTTAGCTCCGTTCTCTAATAACATGGTAGCGTGAGTGTGTCGAAACGAATGAAAGGAAAAGTCGATTTGTAATTCATCTCTTATTTTTTCGCACTTCCATTTAATACTATTTGGAGATACAAGATCTCCATTTGGTTTAGTACATATAAAATTTGATTCATTGTAATGTTTACCATAAAACAATCGGTTTTCTGATTGTCTTTTTTTGTGAGTTTTTAAAATGTTTAATAACGAATCACCAACTGTTATCGTTCTGTAAGAACTTTGGGTTTTTGGTGTGCCTATCATATAGCCTTTTTTTCTGCCAACAATATTTTTATCAACGGTAACTGTTTGATCGGTAAAATTAATATTGTCCCAAGTCAAGCCGCAAACTTCACCTCTTCTAAGTCCGGTATGAAAAGCAATCATCATAGGTAGATAAAAAGTGTCTGAGGGAGCAATATAGTCCATCATTTTTTTAAAATCGTTTAAGCTAAATATTTTTAGTTTCTCTTTAGTCCGTTTAACTTGGTGATCATATTTTGGCATTTCAACATAGAACATTGGAGAGTCTTTGATCAACTTATAAGGGTAAACAGCTTTTTTAAAAGCAGAATTGAGTACAGTTTTGATAATTTGAACAGTAGATTTTGCAAAGCCAGCTTCGTATTCTTTATTTAAAATATTTTGTAGAGCGGAAGGCTGAATTAATTTTAATTTGTATTTTCCAATATAGGGTAGAATATGCAAATCAATTGTATGACGATAATTTTCTTGTGTATTATACTTTAAATTTCTGACAACATAGTCTTCAAACCAAAATTTAAGATAGTCGTGAACTGACATATCGGTCATATCAATTACAGAACCTGAATTATCAAGTTCATCTAGAGCATCTCGTAGTTTCTTTAAAGCCTCTTGTTTTGTTTTTCCGCCAACCCTTTCATAACGTTTTCTCTTTCCGTTTATGCTTGGACCTTCATAAGCATAGTACCAATTATTTCCTCGTTTTCTAACTGATCCTTCCATGAAAACATCTCCTTAAAATTTACTGTATTGGATTAATGATGTATGTAACGTATTACCTTCATCATTAATCCACATTGTGTCCTGGTTGTTCAAATAAATATCAGGGTAGATGACCCCAACATCCTTTAAACCGTTCCATACTGTTTGATCAATTGGACCATCATCATTCCTAGCAATAGCCAAATGGATGCCATCCTCGTAATAATAAGCGAACATTGTATATTCGAAGTCTATTTCAAATACCCTCAATTTATCCGAGCCAATAAATTCCGAAGTTTTTGTACAAAAATCCATTTCTTTTATTGAAATATCTATGATTAACATAAAAACCACTCCTTTTGTGTATTTTTTACTGAAAATACGAACTTACGTTCTTTTTAACTAAAAAAAGAAAAGCCTTAAAAGGCATTTCTTAGTAGAATAGATTATTGTCTATTCTATAGATTTAATAATTCAGCTTTCTTTTTATTAAATTCTTCTTGACTAATAATGTCCAAATCAAAAAGCTCTTTATATTCTTTTATTTGATCAAGGAAACTTTTTGAATCGTCCACTAGTATGGTATTTTTAGGTTTTGTAGTTTTAAAATTTATTAATTGAGCATTTTTTAAAGAGTCACAGACAATTTGTATGCTAAACTCTTCTGAAGTTTCAACATTTTTAAATCTTAGAGTTGCAGTACTGGGAACTTCGACTTGTCTTTGAGTTTCAATAGACTGTGAGCTGTCTTTAGTAACAGAACTATTTTTACCTTTTTTCTTATCTTTACCTTTTCCACCAGCATATGCACCGACTACAGTTCCTACTCCAGGAAATAATAAAGTTCCTAAAATAGCTCCGCCAACAACTTTACCCGATTTTCCTTTTTGTTTTGATTTATCTTTTCCTTTAGTGGAAGACATTCCATTCTGTCTTGAGTCAACTACGGTATTGTAAACTGGCCCATCAAAAGTATATTCATGATATTCAAAATAAATAGGATTTTTTTTATTGAAATAGATTAAACCATCTTCATTTTGTTTCATTTCTCCTAAACCAGTAAAACCCACACCAATTTTTTCTCGCCCACTTTTGATTTGCACCATTGCTTTATTAATTACAGTCATTTTAAAGCCTCCATTTTTTTATATTCAATATAACATTCAAAAAACTTTTTCTAATTCATCTGCCAATTTATATATAATCTTTATCATATATTCTGCTTAACAGAATATCGAAAGAGAAGCGTTTATTATCATACTCAGTGGCAAGTAGTACTTTGAAAAATTATTTTGATTAAATCACTTCAAGTTTTCTATAGTGTAAAAATCTACTTCTTCAAAGTTTTCAGTATCGTACACCAGAATGTCTAATGGTAAATTTTCATCTTCTAAATCATATGCATAATTAACTTCAATAGTTTTTTGTGGTAACAGTTCATTAGATAAGTCATTGTGTTTGTCCACCATCATATTGTTAGAATCTGTATCATCACCAAATGCATCTAACTCAAAGTACGTATTATCTAAAAAAACAACGGATGTATCTGTAGTTTGCTGCAACGAAATGTATTCTGTAAGTATGTCAAAAGGAACGATATTTTCTTCAGAGGTATTAATTAAATCAAAAGTAAGGTAAACACCTTTAGAATCCTCTGATGGACTCTGAATTACTTCAGCTTGTTTAAATTTTAATTCAAATACGTCAGAAGATAGGGTGCTGTCATTCGATATAACAGAAAAACTTTCTGAGGTAGCTTCTTCGTTTTGTTCCATCCATTCTGCTTGTGTAAGCTCACTTGAGGATGATTCGATAGATTCTTCTGATATGATTGTTTCAGTTTCAACTGGAGCATCTGCCGTATTGTTGCATGCTGCTAGAACAATCCCGCTCAAACCAATTAGTGATAATAACTTTATTTTTTTCACTATAAAGTTCCTCCTAGGTAATTTAGATTGAATGTCTTATGTACTACAATAGTTATTTAAAAAGATAAAAATTAAAAGAATCTTTCTAAGTCATCAGGTAGTCCTAGTGATTCTAATAGTTGAAACTTTGTATACAGTTCTTTGTCATCTATGCCACTTAATAGTACGTCAAAAGCGAAGCGATTAGCTTCATACTCTATAGAAGGAATAAAAGATCCTTTAGTGACTCTCCGTAGAAAAGGGGTACTTATTCCACTATGTAGTCTAACATGGCCAAGTTCGTGAGCGATTACAAATTCTTGAACGTTCTCTTCTAAAGCTTGATTAATGACGATGGTATTGATTCGGCTTTTTTTGACAGTAAAGCCCCAAGTA